>CALCVR010000197.1 GCA_937905915.1 uncultured Eubacteriaceae bacterium | reverse complement strand
AAGATGGAGGTGCTAAATTATGGCAATACTGCATTCGGATGTAGTGTGCCCGTATTGCTTATCAGAACTGCGGGACAAAGCCGTTAAATTTGTATGTCCTTTGTGTGGGGCAGAGTCCGTTCCTTCTAAAATGGAGGGGATGCTTAAAAAAATCCCCAAATGTAAAAATGCAGGCTGCCACAATACATTGGCCAGCAATCGAATTTGCGGCCACTGTGGCGCCAACCTGCCGCCCGATATTTTAGATTATTCCAAATACCTGCGCTTTAGTATTTTAGGCATTACAGGGGCGGGAAAGACAAATTTTCTCACCGCTATGCTGCATGAACTGCGGCACACTGTGGGCTCCTCCTTGGTAATTGCGCCTATGGACAACAACACCAGCACGATTTTTCAGGATAATGTCCGGTCCATGTACGAACAGCGCCAGCCTGTTCCAGCCACACCTCCAGGAACACCTCCTCAGCCCCAGCAGTGGCGCATCCGTGACCGCAGCAAAATGACCGATAAAAAGATTGCATCCTATTCCATGACCATCTTTGACGGAGCCGGCGAAGATTGTGAAAATATCAATCCGGTCATCAGCCGATATATTTCCCAGTCCAAAGTGCTGGTTATCCTCATTGACCCTTTGGCACTGCCCGGCATCTGTAATTCCATTTCCCCAGATGTAGTGCGGTGGTCTACCACGGCGGAGCATGATATGGATGCGTCGGCCAACATGGTGGACGGCCTGGCCGATTATATCCGCCAAAGCTGCGGACTTCGTCCAGGCGCATTGATTGACCGGGATGTAGCAGTTGTGTTTACTAAGATGGACGCAGTAAAGGATAGCTTTGGAATTGCCACAGCCACACAGCCCAGCCCACATTTGAACCGAAAGGGATTTGTCAAATCCGATAGCGATGCAGTAGACGCTGAGATCAAGGACTGGTTGGAAACACAGGGGGAATCTACTTTCTTAGCGGCCATCGATACCAACTTCCGTCAAGGACGGGTACGATTTTTCGGGGTATCCAGTTTTGGTCAACCTCCTACGGGGGATAACCAGTTGAGCAAAGTACTACCTCATCGAGTATTGGACCCTTTGATGTGGATGTTATCCAAAGAGGGCATTATCCCGACTTTAGCGTAATCTTTTCGCTATTTTGAAAGGAAGGGCTCTTTATGCTAAATCAACTTGTATACACCCGATGCTTTCCTCATCGGGATTTAAAGAATCAAGGACAGGTTGTCCGCAGCGAGGGCTTTGGTGTTTTCTCCATGAGCCCCCAACTCTTTGACCAGTTGTCACAGGACGGTTTTGACTATCTACAAGATCGGTTGGCCATAAAAAATGGTTCCAATGAAACATCGCCTATCGGACTATTTCATTCGTATGAATACAATCGTTTGGATGAGAATACATACGCCTTTAGTTTTGAGTATGCCAGGCCTCACTGCAAGATTCCCCGTTCCAACGGAAAAACCCACCGGTCCGGTACCTACATTAAGCAATATTTTATCGGGCAGATAGAGGGATACCCCTGCCAATGGTTTGGATCAGAGGCGTGGAATGCCTACTTAAAATCGGAAAACGACTATTATTTAGACGATAGTCCAGAAGCAGTTCCTGACGATTTGCCTCAAGTGCCCAGCAAGCCGATAGGAGGGACCGTTACGATGCCAAAGGTAGCGGCCTTTGTCCAGGACGGAAGAAAAGAAGCCGTCAAGGCTGCCATCTGGTTTTTGGTTCAAGAATATGGCAAGCCGGAGGAACAACGCAAGGTCCTGCTGATTAAAGACACGCCGGAAAACGTAGAGCTTTGGATTGCGGCTATTGAATACGCCTTCTCAGCGAGGATGGCGCAAAACGTCAACTTTGCCACCAATCGGTCCAAATTGGGGATGCAAACGGAAAGTAGCCTCTTTTACTATACCGATGCATCGGGTAAATTTAGCTCTATGTCCAGCCGGAATCCAGCACAAAAACGGCATCCCTATTGTATGATTGTAGGATACCATCCCAAAGACAGCTATTGCGTTTCTGTAAAACCCATGCCTGCCAGCAACTTTGTCCTGTTGGACGGCGTAAACAAACAGGTATCCTTTTCAACCGACTCTACTATTCATCATCCCTATTACCAAGCGGCTGTAGAGTACGGAGAGGACATCCAGGATTTTTGTGGTTATGTGCTGCCGAGTTTACCCTTAACAGAAGTAACTCCATTGCTTCCCCAATTGTACGAGGCTTTCCAGTATTTGCTGGATTCCAACCACAAGGCCGACACCTGGGAGTATTCCCGCACTGTTTTTCATATCAATGCCCTGGGCCAATTTGGAGAAATAAGAAACGACGTCTTGAATGGATATCTGTTGGATCAAGCGCTTTCTGTCTATGGCAAAATGGCTCAGCAGGATCAACAAAACCATCTTTCCTTGTTGCAGATTCTATGGAAGCTATCTTTACGCCTGCACCGTGAAAAAGAAATCATTGATATTGTGACCGATCAATTGCGGGATTTATTTGGAACCCTTCCTGCTTCAGCAGAGCGGCTCAGTCATCTTTGGAACATGCTGAAGGCATCCGGTATGGACGGCTTGGTGGATACTGCACTGGCCCCACTTTTCCATGATGCAGATCTTGCCGTTTATACAAAGAAGTTGGAATCAGTAGGACCAGAAGCAGCTGACGTTATGTTGGAGATGTTCCTTTACACATTGCAGAAGAATAAAATGGATCTATCGGCTATTGTGCAGAATAGCACGCAGTATTCTTTTGTATGCCGCAGTATGGTAGTTTTAATCAAAGACCGCAAGAGGTTACAAAAGCATCTTGCCAGTATTGGTTCCAACAGCCAACTGTTTAATTCCATATGCATTTCAGTGGCCGACTTCCTCACAAAGAAAAATGTTTGTGACGCAGCCAAGTGGTGGGATGTTGTTATGGCGGTTAACGGTTCGGATGTAGGGGCTTTTTGCCGGGATCTTTGTCGTTGCGGCAAGGTGGATATTCAGCTGATCGAGCAGCTTTTGACCTCGAGAATGTCTGCCATAGGAAAATGCGATGGCATGTTATATCAGGCGTTCCGGGAAGCCATTCACACGATGGGTGCGGGACGTGATACAGGCGTACAATTTTACCGCAAATGGATTGAACTTTCTCAGCCGGAAGACGCGGAACTGATTCAGAAAGCCGTTCACAATACACGTATGAGCAAAGAGTCTGAGAAAACCATCTTCCTAGCTTTGGATCAAAAACTGCCTTATGACAAAGCAGCCCGCCTGAATCCTAAGATTTACGGGGAGATGGATGCTTGGGCAAAAAGTTTAGGTACAAATAGCCGATGCTCTATGCTTTATCGCTTCCAGCGGACAGTGGAGCATAAAAATAACGCTTCCGATATCATAGCGGCGGCTTCGGAACTATTAGAAGCCCATGTGGAAGTAAACTCCAGCTTTTGCCAGCAGGATTATTTTCAAGATCTCGTGGGAAAATTAGCCGACTTTGGAGATGACAGCGAACTGCATCTTACCATGCTCTGCCTGTTTGAAGGGACAGGGCAGAATTTCCAGTACAATTATGCTGACTCCTACTTTTCCGCTATTTTAGACCGCTCCAAAGGAAAGCGGTTGGCGGAACATCTTATGGCTATCTGTGAATCGACGACCTGCAAATTTACCATCCCTGGCAGGGATAATAGCCAGGTCAAAAAAGTGCAGGAGATTGCCGACAGTGTTTTAAAGGATATGTTAGTTCACTTCTATAAGCCAGGACTTGTTGATCAAGTGCT
Organism: uncultured Eubacteriaceae bacterium; assembly: GCA_937905915.1. Taxonomy (GTDB): domain Bacteria; phylum Bacillota; class Clostridia; order Oscillospirales; family Acutalibacteraceae; genus Solibaculum. Next base: position 26 of record CALCVR010000197.1, on the reverse strand, counting down.
TCACCTTAACCAATATGACGACGCTG
>CALCVR010000196.1 GCA_937905915.1 uncultured Eubacteriaceae bacterium | reverse complement strand
GACCGCTAAGATCCAAGCACTGCTCCGCCGGGCCTATGACATGGGAAATAAAGTCCCAGTTTTGGAACATAGGGGAGCTATCTTGAATCTAAACGATACTACTCTGACCTATCACGGAGAGAAGATCCCATTGACGAAAAATGATTTCCGCATTTTGCAGACCCTTTTGGAGAACAAAGGAAAGGTGGTCAGCCGGGATACCTTGATGACCAAGTTGTGGCAGATGGATGAATATGTGGAAGAAAATACTTTGACAGTTAATGTAAACCGCCTGCGGAAGAAGTTGGAAACCGCCGGACTGCGTGACTTTATTGCCACTAAAGTGGGCAGAGGATATATCATTGAATGAAAGAGGGCGAAAAGTGAAACAGGAAAAATGGTACGCTATATTGAGCAGTTACCTGAAACAATATCGATTTACAGCATTGCTGTTTTCGGCATTTGTCGGCATCTTTGCCGCTATATTCTCCCTGTATGAGCTGAAGGCCGAAGCGATATGGTATTCATTGGGACTATGTGTCCTCTTAGTTGCAGTGGTTCTTTCTGTGCACTTTTTCTTTTACTGGAAGCGGCATCAAGAGCGTTTAAGAGTCCTTCAGAATGTCCAGATCATGTTGGATCAGCTGCCGGAACCTAAAACTTTAGCAGAGGCTGATTTACAAGAGATGCTGAAGGAGCAAAGGCGCATTTTAGACAATGTTTTGACCAGTTGGCGGACGGAACAGCAGGAGAGTATGGATTATTATACCACCTGGGTGCACCAGATTAAAACGCCCATTTCGGTGATGCGGATGATTTTAGAGAGCGAAGACACCGAGGAACACCGGGAACTTTCCGCCGAACTATTTCGGATTGAGCAGTATGTGGAGATGGTGTTGAGCTACCTGAGGCTGGGAAGTGAATCCTCCGACTATGTTTTTCAAGAATATGATTTGGACGATATTATAAAACAAGCCATCCATAAATATGCGTCTCAGTTTGTGCGCGGCAGGATCCGCCTTGTCTATCAGCCGGCGCACGTATCGGTGTTGACAGATGAAAAATGGCTTTTGTTTATTATTGAGCAGATCCTATCCAACAGCATTAAATATACGCGGGAAGGAACCGTGACCATCATCGTCACGCCGGAAAGAGTACTGAAAATTTCCGACACCGGTATCGGGATTGCATCTGAAGACCTACCAAGGATTTTTGAAAAAGGCTTTACCGGATACAATGGGCGTTCCGATAAGAAATCTACAGGGCTAGGACTATATCTATGTAAAACGGCAGCCGATAGGCTTTCCTACAAAATCAGCGCCCAATCCACGCCTGGTGTAGGAACCACCATTTCCCTTGCAGGTGGAATAGTCTACCTTTCAAAAATGTCACACAAAACGGCCGAATGTCACCCGATTCGATGTCGGGCCATCCGGCCGTTTTGCTATAATAAGGGCACAAAAAAACAAGGGGAGGCTATTCATATGGCGATATTAGAGGCGAAAAGCCTTCAGAAAATTTATACCACTCGGCAGGGCGGGAATCAAGTACGAGCCTTATCCAACGTGTCATTTTCCGTGGAGCAGGGGGAATATGTGGCCATCATGGGGGAATCCGGTTCCGGAAAAACGACGTTGCTCAACATCCTAGCGGCTTTGGATAAACCCACTGCTGGAGATGTACTTTTGGAAGGAAGAAGCCTTTTTGCTGTAAAAGAAAAAGAGATTTCAGCTTTCCGCCGAGATAACCTTGGATTTGTATTTCAAGACTTTAATCTTCTAGATACCTTTACTTTGAGGGATAATATTTTTCTTCCCTTGGTTCTGGCGGGAAAAAGCTATCGAGAGATGGATGATCGTCTTCAGCCTATTGCTAAAAAACTGGGAATTACCGATCTTTTAGCAAAATATCCCTATGAGGTTTCCGGCGGCCAGAAGCAAAGGGCCGCCGTAGCCCGTGCCTTGATCACCCAGCCCAAGCTGGTGCTGGCCGATGAGCCCACAGGCGCATTGGACTCGAAATCCACCGATGATTTGCTTCGGATTTTATATGAGATCAATCGAGAGGGTCAGACCATTCTGATGGTGACTCACTCGGTCAAGGCGGCAAGCCATGCCGGCCGGGTTTTGTTTATCAAAGACGGTGAGGTGTTCCACCAGATTTATCGCGGTAACAATACCGACGAGCAGCTATACCAGAAGATCTCCAATACTCTAACGCTGTTGATAACAGGTGGTGATCGCCATGAATAAAGGATTTTTTCCGAAACTAGCCGCCGAAAACATACGAAAAAATGGGAAGATCTATCTTCCGTATATTCTTACTTGCATCCTAACAATAGCTGTTTTTTATATCATCAAATCCCTGTCTTTAAATCCAGGATTAGAAAAGATGATTGGCGCACAGACGCTGATGTATACCATGTCCCTGGGAAGCTGGGTGACGGCGCTGTTTGCTTTTATC
>CALCVR010000195.1 GCA_937905915.1 uncultured Eubacteriaceae bacterium | reverse complement strand
TTTCTGAAGCAAAGGAAGGCGATCCTCAGGTGTACAGTACCATGCCCATCGGTATTTTGGTAACGCCAAGACATGTGTTAACCATCTGCCTCTATGAGAATTCCGTTCTCAATGAATTGGCCCAGGGGATGGTTAAAAATGCTCATACCGCTTTAAAAACACAGTTTGTTTTGCACATAATGCTGCGTATGTCTCTACGGTATCTCCAGTATCTTAAGCAGATCGATAAAATGCAGCATCATGTGGAAACCCAACTGCGTAAATCTATGCGTAATAAAGAACTAATTCAGCTTTTAGAGCTGGAAAAATCTCTGGTGTATTTCTCCACTTCCTTGAAGGCGGATGAAATCACTATGGAGAAGTTAATGCGTGGTCGATATTTAAAACTTTATGAAGAGGATCAAGATCTTTTGGAAGATTGCTTGATTGAAATCAAGCAGGCCATTGAAATGTCTAACATCTATCTTAACATTTTGTCTGGTACTATGGATGCCTTTGCATCAGTTATCTCCAATAATCTTAATATTGTGATGAAAGTGCTGACTTCTATCACCATCGTAATGGCCATCCCCACCATTATTTTTAGCTTTTACGGCATGAATGTGGATGGACTTCCGTTTGCTTCTAACATATGGTTTCCTATCGCGCTATCCGTGGTGGCGGTGGCGATTACAGGATTTGCTTTGTATAAAAAAGATATGTTTTAATATTTGCCAAAGAAAATGTCCGCAGCTTGACGATTCGTTTCAAGCTGCGGACATTTTTATTCTGTTTCTTTAGCTTGAAGTATCTCCGGCCAATCGGGGCGTTCTACAAACAATCGATTAAAGCGAGAGATCACTTCCAAAGTATGAGGGGTGATCTGATGCTCAATCAGTTCGGTTTGGCGGAATACATCCTCCACTACGCCGATGTTTTGCAAAAAGAGAGAAATTTGTTCGTGCCGTATTAAGAAGTATTGTCCCAGAGCTTTTCCCTGACCGGTAGGGGAGACGGCTCCATGTTTTTGATAATGGACTAAACCTAAGCCGGCCATTTTCTTAACCATTTTTGTCACCGAAGATCCTGCAATGTGCAACTGCTCCGCAATTTGTCCTACGTGAACCGAGGGTTGCTTCTCACAAAGCCGGACTATCATTTCCATATAATCTTCCATCGCTTCGGTTACCTGGCGTCCTTTATCCTGGAGCTGATAACCACGCACGGTATAAAATTGATTGATATTGTTCATAACGTACCTCCTTTTTTGATGTTCTATCCCTTCCATGCTTATTCAGCACACGGCGAAATTAGTCGTCATATATTAGTCATGGAAGCGGATTTTCCCCAGGCTAAAAAATAGGGGAACTTTCTTCTATCAAATAATCGCAATTGAGGCGTATGTCTAAATTTGTTGTACATACCCCAACCTAGGAGGTAATGAACCAATGCAAATCAACTGTGTGCCGCTGTGCGACTTGGAGATTGGACAGAGCGGTATTGTACATGGCATCCACCAATGCGGCAGCTGGCAGCGACGTATGCTGGACTTGGGATTTATTGAAGGAACCCCAGTCAAAGCCATCCTGCACAGCCCTTCCGGTGATCCTGTGGCTTATGAAGTCCGGGGATCGGTCATCGCATTGCGGAAGGAACAGTCCAGCCAGATTTTTGTAGAGTGTAGCCCGATGGAAGAAGTTGTTCCATCAGGGTCTTATGTAAGTAGGGCCGGCCTATGGAGATAAATAGTACGAAAGGTTCACCTGACTATGTCATAGCCTTAGCCGGTAATCCCAACGTGGGTAAGAGCACGGTTTTTAACGAATTAACCGGCATGCATCAACATACCGGCAATTGGCCTGGAAAAACAGTGGAACACGCGCAAGGTGAAGTTTCTTTTGAGGGGAAGATCTACCAATTGGTGGATCTTCCCGGTACATATTCTTTGCTGTCCAGCTCTGTGGAAGAGGAAGTGGCCAGGGACTTTATCTGTTTTGGCGGGGCCGACGCCGTCATTACGGTAACCGATGCTTTGAATCTGGAACGCAATCTTAACCTAGTGCTCCAGATTCTAGAGATGACCGATCGAGTGATTTTGTGCGTCAATATGATGGACGAAGCCAAGAAAAAAGGGGTGTCCATTGATTTAGAAGAGCTCTCTAACCAATTGGGAATCCCTGTAATAGGAGCCAGTGCGCGATCGGGCAAAGGGCTCGATATTTTAATGCACGAGGTGGAAAATACGGTAGAAACGCCTCCCCAAAGTGCTTATCGACCCATCTATTCGCCGGACATTGAAAAAGCGATCAGCCAAGTAGAACCGGTAGTTGGTTCTAGATTCCGGGCCATCAAATTATTGGATGGGGAACCGGGTGTTGTATCATGGCTAGCGGAACACGACGGTATTGACTATGACAATTCTCCTCCTGTGAAAGAGGCATTGGAAAAGGCTAGGGAAGGTCTAGGAGAAGAAGCGCAAAATTTCCGAAATGGGATTGTATCCGCCTTGGTCCATAGAGCGGAAGGAATCGCCTCCCATGCGGTCACACTGCTGCGCAAAGAACCTCATCGGGCCACCCGCCGCATTGACCGCATCGTCACGTCAAAGCGATTCGGTATTCCGCTGATGATCCTCTTTATGGCATTGATTTTCTGGTTAACTATTACAGGGGCAAATTATCCTTCTCAGATGCTATCCGATTTCTTCACCTGGCTTGAGGATAAAATTATGAGCGGCCTTGTCTGGATGGGCGCCTCTGAATGGTTACGGGATGCCCTAGTATTGGGCGTATACCGGACGCTCACATGGGTTGTATCAGTCATGCTTCCTCCTATGGCTATCTTTTTCCCACTGTTTACACTGCTGGAGGACTCCGGATATCTTCCCCGTATCGCTTTCAATTTAGACGGCTATTTTAAGCACGCAAACGCCTGCGGAAAACAAGCCCTGACCATGTGTATGGGATTTGGCTGCAATGCTGCCGGCGTCACAGGATGCCGCATTATCGATTCTCCACGGGAACGTTTGGTGGCTATGTTAACCAATAATTTCGTCCCTTGTAACGGCCGTTTTCCAACTCTCATTGCCTTATCCACCCTTTTCCTAGGGGGAATGGCGGTAGGATGGGCAGGCAGTTTTGTCTCTACTTTTTGGGTAGTATGCGTCATTCTTTTGGGCGTCCTATTTACCCTGCTGGTTTCGAGAATCTTATCGAAAACACTATTAAAAGGGATCCCGTCCTCTTTTTCTTTGGAGCTTCCTCCTTATCGTCGTCCTCAGTTCGGCAAGGTGATTGTACGCTCTATCTTCGACCGTACGCTATTTGTGCTGGGCCGTGCTGTGGCTGTGGCCGCTCCTGCGGGGCTGATCCTTTGGATTATGGCCAATGTCACTGTCGGGGATGCCACTATTTTAAGCCACTGCGCTTCCTTTTTGGATCCCTTTGGCCGGGCGATTGGCATGGATGGCGTCATCTTATTGGCTTTTATTTTAGGACTCCCTGCCAATGAGATTGTCATTCCCATCATTGCCATGGCATATCTAGCAAATGGTCATTTGATGGATCTGAGCATGGATGCTCTTAAGCAAGTCTTTGTAGACAACGGTTGGACGTGGCTTACAGCCGTCAATGTAATGCTATTTTCTCTTTTACATTTTCCATGTGCCACCACCTTGTGGACCATTAAAAAGGAATCGGGCAGCTTAAAGTGGACGGCCGTCGCCTTTTTGATTCCCACTGTTATGGGAATTGCTTTGTGTTTTCTCGTCACCCAAGGTGTGAGGTTAACAGGACTTATTTAGCTTTTCATTATAAAGCCTTTCAATCAACGATCCTTGCAGCGTGATTTTTCGTTGGGAGGATCGTTGATTTTTTTATCTTGGTTTTTCTTTTTAGGTCAAACTATGCTATAGTATTGATTAGAGATCACCAAGGAGGCGATAAAGCCTTGTATAAAATTTTGATTGTAGAAGATGATACCATCATTGCAAAAGCCATCCAACAACAGGTGACGTCTTGGGGATATGAAGCTCACTGTGTTACAGACTTCCAAAATGTGATGTCCCAATTTATTTCCCTAGATCCTCAACTGGT
>CALCVR010000194.1 GCA_937905915.1 uncultured Eubacteriaceae bacterium | reverse complement strand
CTTTCATCACCGTGTGACCAAGCCTTTGTATTGGACATGTATTGGGTGGAAAAGGCTTGCAATCTGGAAGGAAGAAGTGAAATCATAAAAGATGGCCAGATCGTCTATTTATATTGGCACCATCCGGAGACGGTCATCTGGGATGCGGGTTAATATGTGGCAAATACTTGTTATCTCATTGCTTATCATGCGCTTTCCAACAAAGATTCCAGTCGGTAGTGCACATACCAAACAGGATCTTAAGGCCTGACAGCAGTGCTTCAAAATGAGGGAATCTCCGGTCTTTGACTTGGCACAAAACCAATGATTCTATAAGGGGAATAAAGAAAAAGGCATCCTGTATTCTCACAGGATGCCTTTTGTATGCTTTCACTGTCATCGGGTCTGAAAACCATGCTGTTACATGGATGATAAAAAAGTCGGCAAGCACTGCGGAGTGCTTGCCTTACAATTTGAGGTGTGTTTTCGAGGAGGGTAGAGCAAATACCCAGAATCGTTGCGGCTACGGATTCATTGGGTATGGCTTTATTATACACCGTCCGCCAATTTCTTTGTGAATCGCCTGTAAATAAAGGTTAAATAAAGACGAGGGATTCTTTTAATTTTTTTATTCTTGCAGGATGAAATTCCTGCAAAGTCTTTACAGAAGCGCTCTCATTATGGTATGATGATAAAAACAAACACTTGTTCTGTTGAAAGGAGCGGCCCATGAGCGACTTGAGTCCAAAAGCGGAAAAAATTTATCAATATATTTGTGAGCGCCTTGTGGATGGGGTTCCGCCTACGGTGCGCGAAATTGGGGCCTCTCTTGCCATCAAATCCACCTCTACCGTCCATAAGTACCTCAATGAGTTGGTGGAGGCAGGCTATATCACCAAACAGGACGGCCTGAACCGCTCCATCCAGCTGGAAAATGCGCCTGCCACCGTCCGTGTTCCCCTGCTGGGGACCGTCACAGCAGGCCGGCCCATTCTCGCCCGTGAGGAGATTGAAGGATATATCCCCTTCCACGGCAGTTCCAGCAAATCACTGTTTGCACTGCGGGTACGGGGAGACAGTATGATCAATGCTGCCATTTTGGACGGAGACATTGTGGTGGTGGAAAAAGTCCCCGTTGCAGAAAACGGTGAAATTGTGGTGGCTTTGATTGACGATGAGGCTACCGTCAAACGCTTCTATAAGGAGGATGGCCACTTTCGCTTACAGCCGGAAAACGACGCCTATGATCCCATCATCGTGGATGAAGTGGCGATTCTAGGCAAAGTCAAAGCTGTCATTCGGGAATACTAATAAAACAATCAAAAAACGCTGTCTTAGATTCCTTCTAAGACAGCGTTTTTCATACTCTTTCGCGATCTCTGAAAACCTGTATCATCACAACCGTTTCCCCTGTTTCTCCCGTTGAGGCGGAACAATTCCTTTCCTCTTCACCAAGAGAACAAAAAGAGAACCACCGGCCTATCATGTTCAGGTTTTTTCCACTATTGGAGATCCTCGTCCCCATGATGACAATCACAGTCTCCCGAGGAAAGGTCCTCCACATTGTCCCCCAAAAATTCACTGGTGCGGACCCGACGCCGCAGTTTGGCTTCTTCCACCAGGCGGTAGAGTTCCTCTTTCACATCCATCACATTTTTGATATTTTGGATCAGCAGCTCCCGATCATTGGGGTCGGAGGAGGTGATGCGAATGGTACCCACCCGGAAAATCTTGTTGGACAGGGTACGGATTACATCAAAGTCCGTTACCCGATACAACAACAGTTCCCGCATATGACTGGTGAAAAGTCCCGTCTCCACAAAGAGCCGTTCCTCATTATAAGAATACTTGGTAAAGGTAATGGGCAGTCCGCAGATTCGTTTGCGGTCCTTCCACAGAATATTCATGGATTTTCCTCCTTTTCCGGGCACAAAATCTTTGTTTTGCTCCAATATATCATAGGTGCCATAAAAAAACAAGGCAATATGTTTTTCCACAAAATTTCTCGAAAAAGGTGGAAAGCCCTCATATTGCTAAAGGATTTCATAAATAGAAAGGCGTGGCACTGAGATGCCACGCCTTTCCACTTATAAAAATTCTATTATGGTTGGGATCAATCTTCTTCTCTGCAAATTCGATTCCATGTCAACAGCACAAGACCCGAGAGGGCGAAAAGTACTGCGGCGCCGGATAGGCCACGGTCTCCTGTCTGGGGATTTTCCTCTCCCGATGCCTGGATAGGTTGTAGTGCCTGACGGGCATCCCGCAGAGTTTGAAGAGCTCCGTCGATGATCGCTTGGGAGGCATCCTCATCTGCCAGAACATCTTTGGCCTGTTGGAGGGCGGTAGTGAAGGCATGAAATGTCTCCGCCGTATAGTCCGCCTCTTTCAAGGACTGACAGTCTTGAACTAAATTCTCTAACTCCGTCTTATCTGGAAGCTCGCCATCCTCCGTCACTTGGATCGTAAGGATCAGCTCCGGATCATAG
>CALCVR010000193.1 GCA_937905915.1 uncultured Eubacteriaceae bacterium | reverse complement strand
GAATTTCATGACCGGCGGCATTACTTTATCGGGAGGCGAGCCTCTGGCTCAGCCTCTCTTTACAGCCGCTCTTTTAAAACAATGCCATCGCCATGGTATTCACGCCGCCATTGATACCGCTGGTTCCATCCCTCTCTCCTGCTGTCAGGAAGCGGTGGACGAAGGCGATCTCTTGCTACTGGATATCAAGGCCCTGGATCCCGACGATCACAAGCTGATTACTGGACGAGGCAATGCCAGTACATTGGAGCTTTTAGATTATCGGGAAGCAAACCATAAACCGGTTTGGATCCGCCATGTCCTAGTGCCGGGCTACACCCTGGATTCTAAGAAGCTCCAATCTTTGGCTCGATTTCTTTCTCATTATACCTGTATTCAAAAGGTAGAGCTTCTTCCCTTCCACAAGATGGGAGAATACAAGTGGGAGCAAATGAAGCTCCCCTATCGTCTGACCGATACCCCTGTCCCAACAGCAGATCAAGTAGCAGCGGCCAAAGAGATCTTTATTTCTTTCGGCCTCCCTCTTTGAAACATCGGCTACTTTTATGTATTTTTATCTCCTATGGTTTTAGCAAATAATGTAAAAAGGAAGCTGAGTATTTTTGCCTCAGCTTCCTTTTTACAGTTATATAATACGTTTAGTATATTAAATCTTTTATTTTACATTTTATTGTCTTTTTTCTTTTTATAAACGAACAAAAAGAGGATTTTTTTGCTTTATAGCATTGTTATAATCAAATTGTTGAATCATAAAATAATACGAAATGTTGCCTAGCCTTTGTGGCATCGACACCATAAAACAGTAGGATTCCTGACTGTATTAGCGATAATACGATAAATCTCACAGTTTTTATTGCTATTTTTTTCGATTGATCTTATGTGTTTTTTATTTTTTCAGCTTGTCTTTTGACTGTTCTCATGCTATCATAAGGATAGTTCTATACCCTATCTTTTTCCTAAGGATTGGAGGAAATACAATGAAAGTTTTATTTGTAGGTGAGTCTTGCGCTCTCTTGGCCGTCCATATTAAAGGATTTGATCACATGTTTTTGGGACGATGCCAGGAAAACGGCGACCCTTGTTTAGAAGCCCTTCGAGCCAATGGATTCGATGTAGATTATATGAAAAGCGACGATGCTTTAATGCATTTCCCTGAAACTGTGGAGGAACTCAAACAATACGACGCCATCATCTTTAGCGACGTAGGGAGCAACACCTTCCTTCTGCATCCTAAAATGCACTTTGGCGGTGAACGCATGCCTAACCGTCTCAAGCTGATCCGGGAATATGTAGCCCAGGGCGGCGGATTCCTGATGTGCGGAGGTTACATGAGCTTTTCTGGCTATGAAGCCAAAGCACGTTACGGCATGACCCCCATTGCCGACATCCTGCCGGTGGAATGCCTGCACTACGACGACCGTATGGAACATCCCGATGGCATCTATCCCCATATCGTTGATGCCAATCATCCCATTTTAAAGGGGATCGACAGTCCTTGGCCCTATTTTATGGGATATAATAAGGTGCTTCTCAAACCGGAAGCCCATTTAATCGCCACGATTGGGGACAATAATGAGGACGTTTTCTTAGCTTCTATGGAGTATAAGCAGGGCCGTTCAGCTGTGTTCTCCAGCGACTGTGTCGCCCATTGGGGGCCAAAAGCCTTTAGTGAATGGGAGCATTATCCCACCTTGTTCGGCAACATTGTCCGCTGGTTGGCAAAGGAAATTTAATGATTTTAAACGAAAAGGACATGTATGGATTCCTCCATACACGTCCTTTTTTCTATCCTTCTACTAAAATCCGCTTAACGCAACCATTGAACGACACGATCCAAAAACACAACGCCGTTTAGATGGTCAATCTCGTGGCAAAGGCATTTTGCCAAATCCCCTTTCCCGACGATTTCCCTCTTCCTTCCATTTTCATCCTGGTACTGCACCGTTACCACAGCCGGACGGATGGTTTTTCCCCAACGTCCAGGGAAGCTGAGACATCCCTCCACGCATTTCTGGCGGCCTTTTGCTTCCACAAGCTTGGGATTGACCATTTTAATCAGGCCATCCCCCATGTCGATGACCACCATCCGCCGCAGGATTCCGACTTGGCAGGCCGCTAATCCCGCGCCGTTGCCGGTGTGATACATGGTTTCAGCCATATCATCCAGCATCTGGCGGATTGAGTCGTTTACCTCCAAAACCGGCCGGCATTTGCGTCGCAGGAAATAGGGATTTCCTATGACAATCTTTCGCAGCGCCATGTTTTTTCTCCTTCCTAAACAGATCCAGTTACTTTTTGCCCGCCTCAAGCATCTGGTTGACGGCGCTGATCAGCGCTTTCACCGATGCGGTCATAATGTCTGTGTGAATACCTGCACCCCAGTAAGCGGTACCGTCCGGCGACTGTACTCCCACATAGGCCACTGCCTGGGATTTAGAACCGATCTCCAGAGCGTGTTCTTTATAGGTCAGGATGGCAAAATCCAAACGGAGTCCGGTTTGCAAAGCATTGCTGACGGCATCCAACCGGCCGTTGCCCTCGCCTTTGATATCATAAGTCTTGCCGTCCATGACCACTTCCACCTGGGCATGGAACTGGTCGCCAGGGAGAAAATGACTGGCTTTAAAGTGAACAGGGGCATCTACATTGACGTAGTGTTGGCGGAAGACGTCATACACTTCGTCGGGACTGAGTTCCTTATGCTGATGATCGGATACGCTCTTGACACAGTATCCCACCTTTTCCCGCATCTTGGCGGGCAGATCCAGTCCGAACTTTTGCTCCAGCAAATAGCCGATGCCACCCTTGCCCGATTGGGAGTTGATGCGGATGACGTCGCCGTCGTACTGGCGGCCGATATCCTTGGGATCGATGGGCAGATAGGGAACCGTCCAGTACTTGCAATCGTGTTCCTCTCTCCATTTCATACCCTTGGCAATGGCGTCCTGATGGGACCCTGAGAAGGCGGCAAATACCAGCTGTCCACCATAAGGCTGGCGGTCGTATACCTTGCGGTTGGTAACCCGTTCGTAAACTTCTACCACTTCCGGGATATTGCCAAATTCCAATTGGGGATCTACCCCTTGGGAGTACATATTAAGGGCCAAGGTGACGATATCCACATTACCGGTGCGTTCGCCGTTGCCAAAGAGGGTTCCCTCAATACGGTCGGCGCCGGCCAGAAGGCCCATCTCAGAGTCGGCAATGGCGCATCCCCGGTCGTTGTGGGGATGGAGGGACAGCACCACATTCTCACGGTATTTCAGATTATCGCTCATGTACTCCACCTGGCTTGCATACACGTGGGGCATGGACATGGAAACGGTAGCCGGCAGATTGATAATCACAGGTTTATCGGCGGTAGGCTGCCACACATCCAGCACCTGGTTGCAGATATCCAATGCAAACTCCATTTCCGTGCCGGTAAAGCTCTCGGGGGAATACTCGAAACGCAGATTGCCATCGGCCTCGGCGGCGTACTGCTTGAGCAGTTTGGCGCCCTGCACAGCGATATCGATGATCTCCTCTTTGGAGCGTTTAAAGACCTGCTCCCGCTGGGCCACAGATGTGGAATTATACAGATGCACCACTGCGTTTTTGACGCCTTTTAAGGCCTCGAATGTCTTTTTGATGATGTGTTCTCTGGACTGGGTCAGCACCTGGATGGTGACGTCGTCCGGGATCAAATTCTGTTCAATGAGGGCCCTGGTAAAGGCATACTCGGTTTCAGAGGCAGCCGGGAATCCGACTTCGATCTCCTTAAACCCGATTTTCACCAGGTACCGGAAGAATTCCAGCTTTTCTTCTAAACTCATGGGCACGATTAGCGACTGATTGCCATCCCTTAGGTCCACGCTGCACCACACCGGTGCATGGTCAATATAATCTTTTTTGGCCCATTTCATCTCGTTGACCGGGGGCATAAAATATCCTCTCGTGTACTTTTCTACGTTTTTCATCGCAAATCTCACCTTTCCTCTACTGGATTCAGACCACTTATTTTCTCGCAAGAATCAAAAAAGTCTTCCGCCTCTATTAGAGACGAAAGACTTTTACGATCTTACGCGGTACCACTCTACATTCACACCCAAACAGGCATGCGCTCAACGGATACGGATCTCGCCCTCCGGCATCGACCTTATATCCTCCTGCTGTAACGGTCAGGCTCCGTCTCCACCTACTTTTGTGAGAACACCTCACATTTCAGCGAGCTACTTCAAGGCCAGTTCACATTCCATCTGCAACTGCTTTGCACCAACCAGCAGCTCTCTGTATGCTTTGGGAAGGCTACTCTTCCTCTTCAACGTATTTCACTTTGTTGCTAACAAGAATAATACACCAAGTTTTGTTTGTCAAGTGGATTCTTCAATTTTTTGCAGCCTGATAGGAGTCCCCTTTTCCTTATTCTTTATCCAGAGCCTGGATGGACTTTATCTCTTCCTCTACCAAAGTAAAATCAAAAATGGCGGAATTTTCCTGCATGCGCACAGGGTTGGCCGTTTTCGGAATGGTGACAAGTCCCATCTGGATCTCCCATCGCAACACAATCTGAGCCGGCGTTTTGCCATATTTCTGGCAAAGAGCCTGGATGACGGGAAGATCAAAGACCTTTCCCCGGTCTAAAGGGCTCCATGCCGTCAAAGCGATACCCTTTTC
>CALCVR010000192.1 GCA_937905915.1 uncultured Eubacteriaceae bacterium | reverse complement strand
TCTGCTTCGGGGATGCGGATTCTCCCTGCGCCGGATGGAAAAGGGGATACAAGTAGGCTAAAATGAGGTATAATAAAACCGTAATTTTGTGGAAAGCAGGTGATGTCTTTTGTATTATGCAGGCTTTGATATAGGAGGGACAAAATGTGCGGTCTGTCTGGGACGGGAATTCCCAACCGGTATGGACATCTTAAGCCGCAAACAATTCCCCACCGGCCGTGACCGGCATCCTTACAGCATCTTAGAGGAGTTTGTGGATACTCTCATCCAGATGATGAAGGAGATGGGCATCCAGAAGGATGAGATATCCGGCATTGGGATCTCCTGCGGCGGTCCTTTGGATACCAAAACCGGTGTGATCCATCGTCCTCCCAATCTTCCCCTCTGGGATAATATCCCCATCGTCTCCTACTTTGAGGAGAAGTTTGGAATTCCGGTTCATCTGCAAAACGACGCCAATGCCTGCGCCGTTGCAGAATGGAAATATGGCGCAGGGCAAGGACATCAAAATGTCCTATTCTTCACTTTCGGGACAGGTTTAGGAGCCGGCCTCATCTTAAACGGCAAATTATACGAGGGCGCCTGCGGAATGGCTGGGGAAGCCGGACACATCCGCCTTGCCAAAGCCGGGCCTATGGGATACTTTAAAGAGGGCAGTTTTGAAGGTTTTTGCAGCGGCGGCGGCATCGCAAACCTGGGTAGGATTTACGTGGAGGAAGAGCTGCGTCAAGGGAAAAGCCCTGTCCTGTTGCAAAAAGCGGGGATGGATCCCCAAGCCATCACGGCCAAGCTGATTGGGGATTTGGCTGACGAGGGGGACGATCTTTGCCGTCGCATCTATGAAAAAAGCGGCGAGATGCTGGGCGCGGGACTCAGCATTATGATTGACATCTTGAATCCCGACGTCATTGTCATCGGCAGCATCTATGCACGCAGCACGCATCTGTTGGAGCCGTCTATGCGTCGTGTGCTTCAGCAAGAAGCGCTTCCTCAAAGTTTAGAACACTGCCGCATTGTGCCAGCCAAGCTTTTGGATAATGTGGGAGATTACGCAGCGTTGTCGGTAGCCACAGGTAATTTCTAAAAAAGGCGGGATTTTTTTGAAATATATCGATCAATTGATGGAGGAACGTCCGGAGCTTCTCCCTCTCCAGGAGAATTTGGAAAAAGCCGTCCAGGCGGCGATCCAATGTTACGAGCAAGGCGGCACCCTTTTTGCCTGCGGCAACGGGGGCAGCGGAGCCGACAGCGAACACATTGTGGGAGAACTTCTCAAAGGCTTTTTAAAAAAGCGTCCCCTTTCCCCCGACGTCGCCCAGCGCATCAACGGTTTCGCCGGTAAGGACATTGCAAACCGTCTCCAGCAGGGGTTAGGCGCGGTATCCTTGGTCAGTTTCTCGGCCGCCCAGACGGCTATCATCAACGATCTGGGCGCCGACCTGATGTACGCCCAGCAGCTGACAGGCCTATGCAAAAAGGGGGATATAGTCATCGGCATCTCCACCTCCGGCAACGCTGACAACGTGGTCAATGCTTTTTGCGTGGCAAAGGCGCTGGGTGCGGTTACCATCGCCATGACGGGGCGTTCCGGCGGCAGGCTTCGGGACATCGCCGATATTTTGCTCAATGTGCCGGCCGACCAAACGCCTCGTATTCAGGAATATCACTTGCCTGTGTACCACGCTTTCTGTGCCGACCTAGAGGAACATTTCTTTAAAGAGTAAGATCCATATAAAAATAAAAGCCGGACGGAATGCACACAGCAAAGGTGCTCTGTCCGGCTTTTTGTATTTTAATCTTCTGTAATAACAAACAACTCATTTGGTGTACAGGAAAGCAACAAGCATAGAGTCTCAATATTCTCATAACGGATGGACTTGGTCTGATTATGAATCATTCTGCTGAAGTTTTGGTAGCTCATACCCATCTGTTTATAAAGCCAATATTTGGTTTTCCCTCGTTTTTCCAAAAGGGCCAAAGCATTTAATTGGATCATAACACATCCTCCCATTATCTATTGTTTTAATCAGATAATAAAAGGTTATGTATCTTTACATATAGACTATTACATTATATAATTTAATAGTCTATATGTTGAAAGGATGAAAATTATGATTCAATATACTTGCTGTTTCTCTGGGCATAGAAGTATTGAAGAAATCCACCTAAAAAGTTTAAAAGATAATTTGTATAATGAAATTATTTCCTTAATCCAATAAAAAATACAATACTTTATCTGTGGAGGAGCATTAGGATTTGATACTCTAGCGGCGCAAACGGTTATTAATCTAAAAAAACTATATTCTCACATTTACCTGACTCTAATGCTCCCATGTCATGAACAAGATAAATATTGGAAAAAAGACGATCAGCAAGTTTATCAAGCCATATTAGATCAAGCTGATAAAATACTTTATATATCAGAATATTACTATCGTGGGTGCATACATAAGAGAAATAAGTTTCTTGTTGA
>CALCVR010000191.1 GCA_937905915.1 uncultured Eubacteriaceae bacterium | reverse complement strand
GTTTATTTGACGTACTGACTTAAAATCCACATCCCTTTTTATGATATTCTTCTAATATTTTTGATTTCCTTTCTTTTTTTCTTTGAAATCCCCTTTTCGAGTCTTTCACTTTTACTATACAAATTCAGTGTATATTTTGTTTTGTTACCATTTTTTTACTCATTGACATCTTTTGTCTTCTTTTTCTTTACAAATTCGTAACATCCTGTCTTTTTTATGAATTTGTCTTGCACCCCTACCAAAAATATCTTATGATGGATAAGCAATAGTAAAAAGTGCAGGTGTGCTGGCGATCCCGACGCGCGATGGTCCCCTTTCTCTCTTGCATTCTTTCCTATTGACTTTACCATCAGAATTGAGGAGAGAACGTGGTTTTTTCTAGCTTGATCTTTTTGTTTGGTTTCTTTCCCATCTGCCTGGCTCTCTATTTCTTGGCTCCCAATTTGAAGGCTAAGAACATCGTCTTGATGATTCTTTCCCTTCTTTTTTATGCCTGGGGCGAGCCGGTATGGGTGATCCTGCTGATCTTCAGCGCCATTGTGGACTTCGTCAACGGCCAGCTGATTGATAAGTACCGAGGACAGTGGCAAAGTAAAGCCGCACTGCTGGCTTCGGTAGTCATCAATCTGGGCCTCTTAGCTACCTTTAAATACTCCGGCTTCTTGGTGGAAAACATTAACGCCATCACCGGTTTGGGATTGCCTGTCCCAGGGTTCTCTCTTCCCATCGGTATTTCATTCTATACTTTCCAGACCTTGTCCTATTCCATCGATGTTTACCGGGGCAATACCCAAGTGCAGAAGTCCTTTATTAACTTCCTGCTGTTTGTCTCCCTCTTCCCACAGCTTATCGCCGGACCTATCCTGCGCTATGCCGACATTGCAAAACAGCTATCCGACCGCCGCACCACCTTAAAAGGATTCTCCGCCGGCATCACCCGTTTTGTGTGCGGCTTGGGAAAAAAGGTTCTTATCGCCAATGTGGCCGGCAGTTTGGCCGCTCCCATCTTGGATGGCGATCTTTCCTCTATTTCAGTGGCGGGCGGATGGTTTGCTATTATGCTGTACGCTTTCCAAATCTATTTCGACTTCTCAGGATATTCCGATATGGCCATCGGCCTAGGCAAGATGTTCGGCTTTGACTACGGAGAAAACTTCAATTACCCCTATATCGCCCGGTCGGCCACCGACTTCTGGCGGCGGTGGCACATCTCTTTAAGTTCCTTCTTCCGGGATTACGTGTACATCCCCTTGGGTGGCAACCGCAGAGGTCTTCCCATCCAGCTGAGAAACATTCTTGTAGTCTGGTTCCTCACTGGCCTTTGGCACGGCGCCAGCTGGAACTTTATCCTATGGGGGCTCTTTTATGCCCTATTCCTCATCTTGGAAAAAACTTTCCTCCTCAATGTCTTGGATAAAATCCCAAGTTTCTTTAGCCATATCTACGGCATTGTCATCATCCTAGTGGGCTGGGTTTTCTTCTACTTCACCGACCTCTCCAGATGCTTCCAGATGTTGGGCGTTATGTTTGGCATCGGCGCCAATGGCTTTACCGATGCCAAAACCTCTTTGGTTTTCTTCAACAACCTTCCCTTTGTGATTGTAGCCATTTTAGCCTGCCTTCCCATTAAAAAGTTGGTGCGCTATGGCATTCATCGCATCGATCCCAAAACTGGACGGTTGTCGGTGGGCCTTTCCATGGGATACAATACGGTGCTCTTCTTTATCTGTACCGCCGCTTTAGTAGGTTCCACCTACAATCCCTTCCTCTATTTTAGATTTTAAAAGGAGCCTTTGGTATGAAACGCCTTTATATCGTTGCTATTTCCCTGTTTCTCGTGCCGATCTTCGCCATAGGCTTTATCAGCCTGGTGGATCAGGATGCCACCGTCTCGGCTAGCGAGAACCGTAAATTGAAAGAGAAACCCACCTTGTCCCTCCAGACCCTTTTTGACGGCTCTTTCTCCAAGGATTTTGAGGAATATTATTCCGACACCTTCCCTTTTCGCGACGCCCTCATGAGCGTAAACCAAGGGGTCCGCAACCTCTTCACCTGGAAGGGTGAGGACGATGTCACCATCGTCGATCCCGGCCAAATTGATCACATCGGCGGCGGCGAGCATCTGGGTGATCTGGACGGTGAAGATAATTCGTCATCGCAGTCTTCTTCCTCATCTTCCTCTTCTGTACCTTCTTCCTCCGCTCCTTCTTCGTCGACCGATGCTTCTTCGTCGACCGATGCTTCTTCGGAATCCACTTCTTCTCAGGAGGCTTCCTCCCCTGTTCAAGTCCCAGACGATACAGAAGTGGACAACCACGGCGGCGTCATCATCGTCAAAGACCGCGCCATGGAGCTTTTTAGCCTCAACGAAAAGAAGCTTACCGCCTACACCGATACCCTTAACAAGATGAAGACTCAACTCCCCGCCTCCACCCGTGTCTTTAATCTGCTGGCCCCCACTTCGGTGGAATTCTATTCTCCTTCCAAGTACCATTCCTTGACCCAGTCCCAAAAGGACGCCTTCGATTTGGCCTACAGCCAGCTTAAGGACGTCATCGCCATTGATGCTTACTCGGCCATCGCCCCTCATACCGACGAGTACCTCTACTTCCGCACCGACCATCACTGGACGGCCCGCGGTGCCTACTACGCCTACACTGCCTTCGCCAAACAGGCCGGCTTTACCCCTGTGGATATTAACGACTTTGAGACCGGCCAGCTGGACGGGTTTGTTGGTTCCCTCTACCGCGCCACCCAAGCCCAGGTGCTCAAGGATAATCCCGATTATGTGGAGTACTTCCTCCCCAATGTGGAAAATGAAGGCATGTATTTTAAGAGTCAGGATATGACCAAGGGTACCAAGATCTATGCTGTGGCCACCAAGGTTAATTCTTCCAATAAGTACCTGTGCTTCATCTCGGGCGATACCCTTCTCTCCCGCTTCACCACTGACGTCAAAAACGGCAAGAGCATTCTGGTCATTAAGGAGTCCTACGGCAACGCCTTTGTTCCGTGGCTGCTCAACCACTATGAAAACGTCTACGTCTGCGATCCCAGACAGGGTACCATCAACATTCCCTCCTTCGTCCGGGACAACAATATTAACGACGTCCTGGCCATCAACTACGCTTTCTCCGCCTGCTCTGGCTTCAACAAGTATATTGACAAGTGCTTGGACTAACGGTCATTCTCACAACATCCATCCCATAAAAAACACCGCCCGCCAGGAACGCTTTAAAAAGCGCGATCCCGGCGGGCTTTTTCTTCCTTAAATAAAGAAGCAGCTGGAAAGAGGCTTTTCTCTCCGGCTGCTTCTTTTGCTGATTCAGTCCCTTTTAAGAGATGAATGCATCGTGGATGGCCGCCACGGCTCGGTCAGCCATTTCACGTTTAATAATAACCGAAATTTTGATCTCGCTGGTGGAGATCATTTGGATGTTGATATCAGCATCATACAACGCTTCAAACATCCGGGCGGCCACTCCCGGGTTGCTCTCCATGCCGGCCCCCACAATAGACACCTTGGATACATTGTCGTGGCAATGAATGTGCTTGCATCCCACAACCTCTGCCATATCCTTGATGGCGTTGACCGCCAACTCGCCTTGATCCTGCGGCACGGTAAAGGCGATATCCTTGGTGCCGTCGCGGCCCACCGACTGCAGGATGATGTCCACATTGACATTGGCCCCGGCCAGGCGGGAGAAAATCTTAAAGGCGATGCCCGGCTGGTCCTTCACCCCTACGATTGAGATGCGGGCGATGTTATTGTCACGGGTTACCCCTTTGATCAGCATTTTTTCCACGTTAACTACCTCCTTGACCTTTGTGCCCTCCACGGGATCAAGACTGGACCGGACTTCCAGATCCACATTGTATTTCTTTGCCATCTCCACCGAACGATTGTGAAGCACCTGCGCCCCTAATGTGGCCAGTTCCAACATTTCATCGTAGGTGATCTCCTCTAGTTTCTTTGCATTCTTTACCTTTCGGGGATCGGCCGTATAGATACCGTCTACATCCGTGTAGATCTGGCAGCATTCGGCCTGCAAAGCCGCCGCCAACGCCACGGCACTGGTATCCGATCCGCCGCGGCCTAGGGTGGTAATATCCCCAAACCGGTTAATGCCCTGGAATCCAGCCACCACCACAATATTTCGTTTATCCAGCGCTTCCTGAATCCGGTCGGTATCAATACGCTTGATGCGGGCGTTGCCATTGACCGACGTAGTCTGGAATCCTGCCTGCCATCCCAGCATGGACACTACCGGGAATCCCAGCGCCTCTATGGCCATGGCCAATAGCGAGATGGAAATCTCTTCCCCTGCCGCCAATAGCATATCCATTTCCCGCTTGGAGGCCTTAGGATTGATCTCATTGGCCTTTTCGATCAGGTCGTCGGTGGTGTCCCCTTGGGCCGACACTACCACTATGACGTCGTGCCCCTGGCGATAGGTATCGGTTACAATGCGCGCTACATTGCGAACTCGTTCGGCATTGGCCACCGATGTGCCGCCAAACTTCTGCACAATCAAACTCATACATTTCTCCCCTTGGTTTTAGACTGATTACAAACTAAAAAATTCACTGCCGTGTTATTTTTATTCCGCTTGCAGCGTGGTATTCTTTTCCACCTGGGCGCCCGGTTGATCGCAGCCCAGCAAAAGAACCTGCCATCCCTTGACGC
>CALCVR010000190.1 GCA_937905915.1 uncultured Eubacteriaceae bacterium | reverse complement strand
AGAATCCGGGCTCTTCTACCTCAACTCCAGGTACTATGATCCCCAAACCTGCCGGTTTATCAATGCGGATGGGCTTATTTATTGCGAAGATGCCATCCCTACGAATTTATTTAAGTACTGCGACAACAATCCTGTAACCAATACAGATCTCAGTGGGTTTTGGACACGTGGTTTTGGATTAAATGTAAATGCTACTGCTATATTAGGCGTCTCTTACTCAATCGGTTTCTATTGGGATGATAAAGGAAACGTACAGTTTCTTATGTCTCCTGAAGCGCATGTTGGAGTAGTTAGTGCGGGGGTTGGTTTGTTCTACCAAAGAACTGAATTAGAGACCGTCGATCATTTAATTGGAAAATCCTATAATTTTGGTTTTTCCGGTGGTGCGGCTGGTTATTTAGGGGGTGACGCAATTTTCCAAGCAGGTGAAGAACATGAATATGACCCTCCCATCGGCGGACAAATAAATGGAGGAATTGGTGTAGGAACAGATATACATGGCGGGGTCAGTTATACAATGAAGGTGCCAACTATGCCGACATATTATTACTATATGAAAGCACATGATATGAAAGTCCAGTACGGCTTAACCGAATCGGAAGAACTGTTCTTAGCAGGAAAACTAATACTATGTGATTCTTGGAGGGATGAAGATGTAGAGCGGGCAATGGTGTTCTGGTTTCCGGTAAAGGCCATGCGTTAGAGAGGTGGTAAAACTTTATGAAAGCGATACGTTATCATTATATGGCTTTGCTTTGGCTTGCCGTTTGGTTTGTCATCATTATTTGTGTTGCCTTACTTACACAACGAGATGGGAAAATATATCCTCCCCTTCTAACGGGGCTTCTAGGAATTGGGACAGGCGGCATGACCGTAATCTATATCCGAGGTTTTTGGAAAAGCACGGATTGGGGGAAAGATAAAGCAAAAGGACAATTAATCTATTTTCTCCTTATGTTGTCAGCAGGTATATTCACTATAACCTGTGGGTATGACATCATTCACTATTTTTATTCACATATGTAAAGGAACTGCCAAGGCCCGCCAAATGGCGGGCCTTGGCTTTTGTGTGGATGTTACTACGCCGGTATTCTGGACAGCAGCGGGAATACGGTGGTAGAATATCTATACAACGCCTGGGGGCAGGAGGTAGGCCGCGGCGGCTCCATGTGGCAGACCCTTGGAGAGCTCAATCCTTTCCGCTATCGTGGATATTACTATGATATCGAGACGGGATTCTACTATCTCAATTCCAGGTATTATGATCCGGAAATCGGTAGGTTCTTGAATGCGGATGGGCTTATTTATTGCAAAGATGCCATACCCGTAAATCTATTTAAATATTGTGACAATTCCCCCGTTGCTAGTTCGGATCCAAATGAGTTTTGGACCATCGGAATTGGCGTTACAGGAAACGGGACCCTTGGTGCTGGGTATTGTTATCAATCGGGGTGGTATTGGGATGGACATGGATGGCCAAAAATGTTGGAATCACATTCCTTTCAATCAGGAGCTTCGTGTGATATAGGAGGAGCGTTGTTTTTACAGTGGACGAATCTGGAGTCTGTTGATCAATTACTTGGAGATGGATATTCAGCAGGTGCATCTATAGGAGCCAAACC
>CALCVR010000189.1 GCA_937905915.1 uncultured Eubacteriaceae bacterium | reverse complement strand
CATGGGAACCACTCTTTTGCTATGCGGCGGCATGGTTTTGCTGGTGGCGCTTCTCAGCCGCAAATGGTGGATTTGGACCTCTCTCATCCTTCTAGGGCTTTTGTCGATAGGAGTTTTGTGGTATCAAAATGGACTGACTCTCCGGCGGGAATGGAGAGCCGTGTTAGACTTCTTTACCTGGTGGGTAAACAAATTCCCCCGGTCTTCCTCTTGGTGGGTGGAGGGAGGCCCCTTGCTTGTGCAAGTCTTGCTGACGGCCGGGGTGGTGCTTCTGGTCTTCCTTATGATTCGCAGGGCGTATAGTTTCCTTATGACGGCTGTAGCCGTCACTGCGGTATTTATTACGCTATACGTCCTCAATTATAAAGATCTGGTTATCCCTTTGTGCATTACCTTGGTAGGGCTCTCCATGTTGCTGCCTCGCTCGGTGCACAAAAGCATGCTGAAAAAGAATCGTCTGATTTTAGCGCCGGCCCGGAGTTATATGCAATTTTTAGCCTTACCAGTGGGAGTGCTGGCGGTTATGCTGGCTCTGTTTCTTACCCCTCAGGATGCGCGGCAGTTTCAGTCGCCCTTCCTTTATCAACAGAGTATGGAGATCAAACAGTATTTCAGCAACATCTTCACCACCAAGAGGGACAGTTTTAACTTGGAAGGCACCGGTTATCAGCCGGCCGGCGGACGGATGGGCGGCTCCATCAATCTCAACCAAGACCCTGTGATGACGGTAAAGACCAATTATCCCTCAGCGGTCAGAGGCAGCGTCATGGATCAATACACCGGCTATTCCTGGGAGGATAGCCGAAAGGACGGCACCCATCCTTTTCGTGAGGATACCGTTGATTCGGACGACTTCCAAGCGGCTTTTGGAACCGACCGCTTTAACCACACAGGCCGTCAGGTTTTAAATCAAATTACCACCAATATAACCGCCGAAATCACCATGCTGCAGGATACTGTCTCTACCCTGTTTGTCCCCGGGAGGCCCCAATCGATTTTGGTTGGCCAGGATGCGTATTATGATATGCAGTCCGAGATGTTTGTCAAACGTCCCCTGAGTCAGGGAGAATCATACACCGTGGTCAGCCGGTTTTTTAACCGGGATTTGGAGAACTTTGCCAGCCGCATTTTGCAGCTGGAGCGCATCAACCAGAATCAAACCGATTTGGACTACGACCGCATTGTGGAGAGATACACCCAGCTTCCCGACGATGTTCCCCAAGAGGTATGGGATATGGCCAGAATGGTAACGGCCGGGGCCGATACCGATTACCAAAAGGCGGCCCTTTTGGAACGGTGGATCAATGAAAATACCGCTTATTCTTTGGATGTGCCTATGCCGCCGGAGGATCAGGATTTTGTAGCCCATTTCTTAGAGACGCGGGAAGGGTACTGTACCTATACCGCATCGGCCATGGCGGTCATGGCCAGGACATTGGGGATCCCATCCCGGTATGTGGTGGGATTCAGCGTCGGATCGGCTGAGATGACCGAACCGGATATCTTTACTGTGCGCAATGCCCAGGCCCATGCATGGGCGGAAATTTATCTCAAGGGCATCGGTTGGATCCCATTTGATCCCACCATTCGATATGAGTATTCCCTTAATTTCTTTGATGAAAATGAGGCGGAAGATCCAAACGGTCTAGGCAATGTGTCTTCCGACCTCTCTGGCGCATCCTCCCGCGATCCTTCTTGGGATACTTCCACCACGCCGATGGACAACCAAGCTCAAAACCGCACCATTGACCCAGAGATCATTCGGTCGGTTTTAGTGGTGTTGGGAGCGATACTGTTATTGGCGGCTGTGACGGCTTGGCGTATTTGGAGGAGAAACCATCGATACCAGCTTGACCGCCTGCGGCAAAAGGGGAAACCAAATGACAAGATCGCTTTTTTCTATGGAAAAGACATCGCCCGTCAGCTAAAACATCTGGATCTCTTTATCGAGCCGGGGGAGACATGGCTTCAGTTTGGCCGGAGAGCGGATGAAAAACTCAAACTTTCAGGGGATACCGTATCTGACTGGATGCAGGTACTTACGGAATGGAAGTACGGCGAACAACCCATAGACGACAGCCGCTTGCAGACAGCACAAGCCGTTCATACCCATCTGGAACAGTGTTTGAAATCCCGCTTAAATCCCGTGAGTTATTTTGTCATTCGCATCCTGCTCGAGTGATTCTATGAAAAAAAGCAGCCGCTTTCCTCAGGAGGAAAACGACTGCTTTTTTGTAAAGAAAACTTTTAGCTCCGTCAAACTCAAAAATGGGGGGCACATAAGAGACGATTATTTCACCCATCGGTCGTCATAGGCAATGACTTGGTCCAGCGATTTGCGGGGACGGGGATTTACCTCTTCGCCCGGATAGCCAAGAGGAGTCACAGCCACCACTTGGTAGTCGCCGGGAATATGAAGAAGCGCTTTGACGGCTTGGTTATCAAAACTGCCCAGCCAGCAGGTTCCTAAGCCGCATTCCACAGCCTCCAGCATCATGAAGGAAAGGGCGATGGAACAGTCCACCGTCCGGGCCGGCTGTCCGCAAGCCATGTCCCTTGCGTTGTTGGCGCATACCACAAGATGCACCGGCGCATCTTGGATAAAGCTTTGTCCAAGGCAGGCGTCCACCATTTTGGCACGGAGGTTGGCATCGGTTACCACAATAAAACGCCAATCCTGCTCATTGCGTGCTGATGGAGCCAGTCTTCCGGCTTCCAGCACTTTTGTGAGAACAGATTCTTCAATGGGACGGTTTTGATAACGGCGAATGCTTCGCCGTGCTAAAACAGCATTCATAACGTCCATGAAAATCACTCCTTATATTCTTGATACATTGCGTCTTAATCCTGCCGTTAAACGGCAGCTATTCTTTGCCTTTAGTATACCACGCTTTCCTCTGAGAGGAAAGAAGATGATGAAGGAAGTTTCATTGACAACCTTGGATGAGCTTGGTACAATAACACTATCATTATCGGGAATATTTTGTCACATCTGTTTGAAATAAGGGAAGGTGAAATTATGCCCTCAATAGAAGATCTTTGCCTTGGATGTATGAAAGAAAAAGGGGGGCAGACCGTCTGCCCCCACTGTGGGTACGAAGAGAAAGAACAGAAGGCCCCTGCCCTAGCCCTTAGGACTCTTTTACAGGATCGATATCTGGTAGGAAAATTGCTCTCCAGCAACGGGGCTGGCACATCCTATTTAGGATGGGACCGGTCATCCATGAGCCCAGTGGTCATCCGGGAATTCTTCCCCACCACACTGGCACAGCGGGATGAGGATCGGCTGACACTGAAGGTGTTGGCCGGATGCGAGGGCCCTTTCCAGGATGGTTTGGACGAATTTTTAAAGTTATCCCGTATCATGGGACGCATGCGCAATCAGCCGGCGGTGGTGCCGGTATACGATGTTTTTGAAGTAAACGGCACCGCTTACAACGTTTCAGGTTGGGAAGAAGGCATCCATTTGGATCAATGGCTTCCCAAACATGGCGGCCATCTGTCGTGGGATCAGGCCCGGACATTGTTGATGCCGGTTCTGTACGCTGTGGAGGCGTTTCATTCTATGGGAGCGCTCCATTTGGGCATTTGTCCTCAGAACTTGGTGGTTACCCAAAGCGGCCGCATGCAATTGGCTGGTTTCCACATCAATCAGGTGCACATTGCCCGCAGCGATTTGACGCCGGTGTTTTATCCCGGTTACACCGCTTTGGAGCAGATGAAGCCTGATAACGACATCGGTCCTTGGAGCGATGTTTACGCTTTGGGCGCTACCTTATTTACTATGCTTACCGGGTATATCCCCAAGGATGCATTGGCCCGGCAAGAAGACGAAAAACTGCTGATTCCATCGTCAGTAGCAGTGTCTATCCCTCATCAAGTGGCGGCGGCCATGGCCAAAGCCATGCGGCTGGACAGTACCCATCGGACCAAGACGGTGGAACAATTTCAAAAAGAGCTGTCCATATCCCCCAATGTAACAGGGGTTCTTCAAGAGATGGAACAGGAGGAAACCGCAAAAACCACACAAGTCATTCCCAACACCAAGGAAAAACCATCATCCCCTTCTGATCTTTCTTCCTCCGATCAGAGGGAGAAAGATCAGAAAAGATGGATCATTGGGTTGGGGATCTCAACGGCGCTGCTGTTTGTATTGTGCGTGGTCTTGATGATCGTGCTGTTTTCCGGGAGGGGCGGGGAGAACGAGATCTCCAGCCAGGCGTCGTTAGAAGTTTCCAGCATGGTATCGTCGGAGGTTTCCAGCCAAGACCCGGCGCTGAATCACATTACCCCCAACATGATCGGCCGGCAGTACGAAAATTTGACAGAACAAAATCCGTGGTCCTATGTGGAGATCGAACTGGCGGGGGAGGTCTTTGACGACAGCGTCCCCGAAGGGACCATTGCAAAACAAGAACCGGAACCCGATACCCCTATTGAGACGGGAGAAACGGTTAAGGTTTATTTGTCAAAGGGATCTTATGTGCGCAAAGTGCCAAACGTCCGTGGGAAAAGCGCGGTCGAGGCCATTTTGGATCTCGCCAAAGAGGGGTTCTCCTGCCAAGTGGTGGAGCAGTCCAGCGATTCGGTACCCGACGGTCAGGTGATTCAGACCGATCCCCCGGCCAAGGAGGAACTGGAATATGGAGCTGAGGTGTTTGTCTATGTCAGCGATTACAATCCGCCGGCATCGTCAAAGCCTTCGTCTTCCAGCCAATCCTCCAGCGATGGATCCAGTGGGAATCCATCGAGAGAGGATGATGTTTCATCCCACGGCAGTTTTTGGGAGAATCTAGGCGATATGCTAAGAGGCGACTCGTCTAGCCGATAGAATATCTAGTTTCACATCAGGGCAAGACAAAGAAAAGAATAGGTATAAAGGAGGGGACTCCATATGAATCCATTGCTCTGGATCCCTCTGGAGAGGGAGGTACCCAACTCCCAAATGATAAAATCCGCTGCGGGGCAGGGCATTAAACAGGCCGGTTTTACCGTCCCGGAAGGCGGAACCTTTGCCAAGTGGGAAAAAACGTTTGCACAGTCCTGTAAGTCCATGACGAGCGCGGGAATCAATCTAAAGATTTTGTCCCTTCCCCTGCCGGTGGAGAAACAGGGTCAGGCGGAAGCTGCCCGATGGCTTTCCCAGGCGTTGGCTGCTGGAGTCGAGAAGGTGGTGTTGCGTCCGGAAATTCCGGAAGAGGAGTTTTTGGAGATTCAAGCCGCTTCTAATACGGCCCAATTATGCGATCAAGCGGATAGGTTGGGACTTTCTCTTTTGATTGAGACTTCCGGCCCTCTTACCAGCTACAAACACATGAAGAATTTTCTCACCTGCGTAGGGCGAACCTCTTTAAAAGTAGCTTGGAACATCCACAATACCTTTCTTCATGAGCCGCTTTACATCCGTCCGGATCGAGTGGTAAACCGTTTGGCCGGTGATATCGGATTGGTGATTGTGCGGGATTCACGGATCAAAGCGGGCGTCAATGAATTTCGTTTGCTGGGTTTTGGAGATGTGCCGCTGCTGGATAGTTTAAAGGCCCTAAAAGGTGCCGGCGCCGTATCGGATTTGTCCTTTTGGGTCGATTGCCCCTCAGCATTTGATATGGACGGCGCTTTGCGCCACAGTATCTATGTTCTTCATACGGCGCAGAAACTGGTATAATCCACAAAGAGTTTTTGCATACTAAAGGGGACTGTTTGATCTTCTATGACATAGAGGGAAAAGGGGCTGGAAAACAAGTTGCAAGTCGCGCAAAACCCGGGTGGGTTTTGGAAGGGCTCCTAGTAAAAATGGCGAATTTTGGCGGGGAACTTGATATTTCCTACTGAAATAGTATAATAAGAATCAAATAACAGCATCCGAAGGGAGAAGATCAGAAATGGATCAATCATTCGCTATCACACCCAGCGTCACGTGGGTCGGAAAAATAGACCATGAGTTAACCCATTTCCACGGGGAGGAACTGTCCACCCATAGAGGCTCTTCCTATAACGCTTACTTAGTCCGTGGGGAAAAGACCGTTTTGATCGATACAGTTTGGCGTCCCTATGCCTATCAGTTTGTGGAGAATCTGGAGTCGGTTATCGACTTAAAGGAAATCGATTATATTATCTCTTTGCATTCGGAGATTGACCACAGCGGCTCTTTGCCGGCTTTGCTGGAAAAAATCCCGGGGACTCCTGTATACTGCTCCCAGAACGGCGCTAAAATGCTCAAGGCCCATTATCACCAGGATTGGAATTTCCATCCGGTCAAGACCGGCGATACCCTGAACATCGGCGGCGGCAAGACCTTTACGTTTGTGGAGGCCCGCATGCTCCATTGGCCGGATAATATGATGGCTTTCCTGTCGGGGGACAATATCCTGTTTTCCACCGATGTCTTTGGACAGCATTTCGCCACTGAATTTATGTATAACGATCAAGTCGATCAGGACGCCCTTTATTATGAGGCTGAGAAGTATTATGCCAATATCGTGGCCCCCTTCTCCAAAATGGCCGCTATGAAGCTCAAAGAAGTAAAGGCCATGAATCTGCCCCTCTCTATGATTTGCCCCAGCCACGGCGTCATCTGGAGAGACAACCCCGGCCAGATTGTCGAGACTTACGAGAAATGGGCCAACTACTACCATCGCAATAAGATTACCATCGTGTATGATACCATGTGGCAGTCCACCCGCAAGATGGCCGAAGCCATTGCTGCCGGCATCAAACAAGCCGATTCTGAAGTGGAAATCGTGGTGCGCAGCGCTTCCAAACACGATAAAAACGATATTGTCACCGATGTCTTTAACTCCAAGGCCGTCATCTTTGGCTCGCCTACTGTGATCCGCAGCCCCTTGTCTCCCATTGTGGCGGTGCTGGATTTGGTCAGCGCCATGGATATCAAGGACAAAAAAGCCGCAACCTTTGGCAGCTATGGCTGGAGCGGTGAGGCTCCTAAGATTATGGCCGAGCATCTGGAGAAGGCTGGTTTTGAAATTGTCCAGGACGGC
>CALCVR010000188.1 GCA_937905915.1 uncultured Eubacteriaceae bacterium | reverse complement strand
CCCAGTATTACGCCGACGTCCTTCTGGATGTGGCGGACAAAGGCGAGGACTACGGTCGCAGTGACTACGGCAAGGGCGAAAAGGTGATGGTGGAATTTGTATCGGCCAATCCCACCGGCCCCATGCACATCGGCAACGCCCGCGGCGGCGCGCTGGGCGACGTTTTGGCGTCGGTGCTGGACATGGCTGGGTACAGCGCCTACCGTGAATTTTACGTAAACGACGCCGGCAATCAGATTGAGAAATTCGGTATGTCCTTAGAGGCACGTTATCTCCAGATCTTCAAGGGCGAGGATCAAATCCCCTTCCCCGAGGACGGCTATCATGGCGCCGACATCAAAGAGCGCGCCCAGCAGTTCGCCGATTTGGAGGGGGACAAATACGTGGACCTGCCCTCTGAACAGCGGCGGCAAGCGCTGGTGGCCTTCGCCCTGCCCAAGAACGTGGAGGGACTGCGCACCGATTTGGGCCGTTACCGCATCCAGTATGACAACTGGTTCCACGAGAGCCTGCTTCATGAGGATGGTGAGCTAAATTCCACCATCCAGCTGATGAAGGACAAGGGCCTGACCTATGAGAAGGAAGGCGCTCTGTGGTACAAAGCCACCGAGCACGGCGGCGAAAAGGATGAAGTTTTGATCCGTCAAAACGGAAACCCCACCTATTTTGCCGCCGACATCGCCTATCATTACAATAAATTCGCCGTGCGCGGCTTTGACCGGTGCATCAACGTCTGGGGTGCCGACCATCATGGCCATGTGGCCCGTCTCAAGGGCGCTCTGGACGCCATCGGGCTGGACGGCTCTAAGCTGGACATTGTGCTGATGCAGCTGGTGCATCTGATGCAGGACGGCGAACCGGTCCGCGTCTCCAAGAGAACCGGCAAATCCATCCCCCTCTCCCCCCTGCTGGATGAGATCAGCGTGGACGCCGCCCGCTTCTTCTTCAATATGCGGGAGGCCAATACCCAGATGGATTTTGACCTGACCTTGGCGGTGGAACAGTCCTCCCAGAACCCGGTTTACTATGTCCAGTACGCCCATGCCCGCATCTGCTCCATCCTCAAGAACTTGGCCGCCGAAGGCATCACTCCCCGCGCCTGTTCCCGGGAGGAACTGATGCTACTCAACACCTCAGAGGAATTGGAGCTCATCCGGCATCTGGCCTCCCTGACCGGCGCTATTGTGGATGCGGCCAAGGCCTACGATCCCGCGCGCATCACCCGTTATGTCACCGATCTTGCCACCCTGTTCCATAAGTTCTATAATTCCTGCCGGGTCAAGGGCGAAAACGAACCGCTAATGCAGGCTAGATTGTCCCTGTGCTTGGCGGTGCGCCAGGTGGTGGCCAACATTCTGAAGATGCTCAAGATCTCCGCCCCGGAGGTCATGTGACCCTAAAAGAATCCTATTTTATGAAAGATGAAAGGCTGAATCAAACCATGTCTTTCCCCTATAATCTTCCCTTTTTATTGGACGGCGCCACTGAAACCCATTGTCTCGCCGCCGGGATGCCTCACGGCGTCTGCACCGAGCAATGGATTCTGGAGCATCCAGAGGTGCTGTCCCAGCTCCAGCGCGCTTTTGTGGCCGCCGGTTCCCACGCTGTCCTGGCCCCCACCTTCGGCGCCAACCGGGCAAGGCTCAACCTCTACGGCCTCGGCGACCATATGGTACAGTTCAATCAGAAATTGGTGGGCTTCACCCGGGATACCGTCGGGGATAGCGCTTTGGTAGGCGGCACCCTCTCCCCCACCGGCATCCTCCCCTCTGATGAGGATGATGAGTGGGACGGCGATGTGGTATTTGAAAAATGGCTTACTGTTTATCGAGAACAGGTATCAATCCTGCGGGAATGCGGGGTAGACTTCCTGTTTCTAGAGAGCATGACCAGCCTACCGGAGGCCCGTGCCGCGCTGCTGGCCGCTAAACAATCCCATTTGCCGGTGTTGTGCTGTCTCAGCGCCGACCAGACGGGTCATACCTTGTCTGGCAGCCTTTTTCTCCCCTCCCTCATCACTCTCCAGGCTATGGGAGCGGATGCCGTGGGACTCAGCTGTTCCATCCCGGAGGATATGGTGGAGCTTTTGGAGGAAGCCCGGATGTTTGCCACCGTCCCGCTGATCGCCAAGGCCGACGCCGGGCTCTCCGAAGCCGACGAAGAGGATCGTTTGACTCCTGAGGAATTCGCTTCCCAGTTCTCTCCCCTCTTGAGGGCGGGTGCACGGGTGGTGGGCGGATGCTGCGGTACTACGCCAGAGCATATTTCGCATCTAGCCCGGTTTTTGCCCGATCTTCCGCCGGTTAAGATCCGGGGCGGAGCCGACGACTTTGTGGCCACCCGCGAGGACGAGGCCTTTTTCCTGGGAGACGACATTGTGCTCAGCGACCCTATCCCTTGCGATTACGGTTTGGCCGACGCCCTGATCGATATTGAGGACGAGCAGGTCAATGTGGTCAAGGTGGAGGTTCGTAACTCTGAGGAAGCCCGTCAGCTGGCCATGGATGCGCAGATGTCCCGTTTGCCCATCTCCATCTTGTCCGACGATCCTGACGCTTTGGACGAGGCCTTGATGTTATATCATGGCCGGGCCCTAGTGGATTCCGACAGCGAAATAGACGAGCGCCTACTTCGCCGCATTGCCGAGCGGTACGGCGCCATTGTGTATTAAAACGGATAAGATAAAATGCCCCTTCCCGACGAAAGTCAGTGAAGGGGCATTTTCGATCTGTAGGTTTTTTTATTTATTGGTCAAAGTCCATATCATCCCCAGGGTCGTCGTAATCGTCGATGATCTCGCCGGCACGCATGCGGTACTGCCGACGGGATTCCTCAATATATTCGGAGAGGGCTTCCCGGAATTGGGTCACATTGCGGATATTTTTAATCTCTAGGTTGGGGCAGGTTTTATCCGACGAGATGACTTGAATACTGCCCAGTCGGAAAATCTTTTGCATCAGGCTGCGTTTGACAGTGATGTCCATCACACGGTAAAGCAAAATCTCATTTTCCACCGAAGTAAGGAGCCCTGTATTGATGAGCAGCTTCTTGGGATTTAAGGTGTATTTGGTAAAAGTCCAGGGTAAACCGAAAAAAAGCAGACGTTTGCGCTCCACATAGATCTTAGCACCGGTACTGGATATTGGCATAGGTTACAATCACTCCTTTTGGGCGCGGCCTTGGGGGAAGCCTTTGACGGCATCCCAATAAGCTTTGGCCGCCTGCTCATTCTTATTCTCTCCAAACTGATAATAGGATGCGTCCTTCAATCGATCGGGCAAGTATTGCTGCTCTACCCAATGGCGGGGAAAGTTGTGGGGATACTGGTAGGTAAGGCCCCTCCCCATCTTTTTGGCGCCTTGGTAATGGCAGTCCTTGAGATAAGCGGGGATGTCCCCCGTTTTACCGGCACGGATATCTTCCGCCGCTGCCAAATACCCCATATAGGCGGAGTTGGATTTGGGGGCGGTAGCCACCAGCACCACCGCGTCGCTCAAGGGGATGATGGCCTCGGGCAGTCCCACCTGAAAGGCGGCATCCACACAGGCCTTTACCACGGCGATGCCCATGGGATAGGCAAGCCCCATGTCCTCACAAGCGCATACCATCAGCCGTCGGCAGGCCGATGGAAGATCCCCTGCCTCCAGCAGACGGGCCAGATAATGAAGGGCTGCATCCGGATCGGATCCACGCATGGATTTCTGGAAGGCCGACAAAATGTCATAATGCTGGTCGCCGTCCCGGTCATAGCGCATGGAGCTGCGCTGGGCCAGCTGCTCCACCTGCTGGGAAGTCACAGTACGAACCCCATCCTCCACAGGGGCCGCCATGACGCACAGCTCCACCGCATTGATGGATTTGCGCACGTCCCCGCCGCAGGCCACGGCAATGTCGTGGGCAATATTCCCATCCAAGCGGATGGTCTCCTTCCGCTCCTCCTCCAGGAAACGGAAGGCCCTTGTCACTGCCCGTTCCACCTCTTCCGGCTCCACGGGATGGAATTCAAACACCGTACACCGGCTCAAAATAGCGCCGTACACGTAAAAATACGGGTTCTCCGTGGTGGAGGCTATCAGGGTAATACTGCCGTTTTCAATATGTTCCAAAAGTGTCTGCTGCTGGCGTTTGTTAAAATACTGGATTTCATCCAGGTAGAGCAGCACCCCTCCAGGAGCGGCCAAGGTGTCAAGTTCCCCCACCACCGCTTTGATGTCGGCCGTGGAGGCGGTGGTGCCGTTGAGCTTGTGGAGACGGCGATGGGTCTGCTGGGCGATGATAGAAGCGACGGTGGTTTTTCCTACGCCGGGCGGACCGTAAAAGATCATGTTGGGGATGTTGCCCGACTGGATGATATTGCGCAACGCCTTGCCCGGCCCCAACATATGGGTCTGGCCCACCACGTCATCCAACGTCTGCGGCCGCATCCGATCGGCTAATGGTGCGGACATATGAAAACCGCCTCCTCTCCACAGCTGTTATTTTATCGTTTTGTACCCTTTGGGGCAAGATTCTTCTAAAAAGAAATCCAGGGCCCGTTGGATGTAGTTATCCCAAAAGCTCCACTGATGTTCCCCAGGCCCCTCTTCATACCGGTAAGCGACCGAGAGATTGTCCAAATAGCGGCAGAAGCTGTGGTTTTGTTCCAACAAGAAATCATCTTCCCCACAGCAGAAATAGAGCCCGGGTATTTCGCCGGACGTCTTACATTTGTGGACCAGATGATACAAATCGCATTCCGGCGGGACAGGGGCTTCAGGGTCGTATAACGCCACCATTTCCCGCTGCTGATGCTCGTCTGCCAGTTTCATGGTCTCCACCGCGTCCAGCGCTCCCGAAAGGGACGCCGCCCGGCCAAACACGTCCGGACGGCTCAAGGCGCATTTGAAGGCGCCGTATCCGCCCATAGACACCCCGGCTACAAAGGTATCCTCCCTCTTTGAGGCGAAGGGGAACAGCTCCCGGCATCGCTTGGGAAGCTCCTCTGTGACATAAGTAAAATAATCCATTCCGTAGCGCATATCGGTGTAAAAGCTGCGCTGTACCTCTGGCATCACCAAGGCGATGCCCCGCTCATTGGCGTAACGCTCCACCGATGTATTGCGCATCCAATTGGAGTGGTTATTGCCGATACCGTGCAACAAATAGGCCACCCTGTACCCCTCCTGGGGCACAGGGTGGGTTTCACAGGGAATGGTGACGTAAAGGCTGGTCTGCATATCCAGCACAGCCGATTTCAAATCCATCTGCAAAAAAGCCATGGAAGATCTCCTGTCAATTATTCATAAAGGGGATATTTGTTGCACAGCTCGGTGACCTGTGCGCGGACAGCGTCGGCCGAATGTTCAAAATCGGTGGCGGTGCGGTAGATGGCGTCTGCGATGACGTCCATATCCTCTACGCCCAGACCGCGGCTGGTGACCGCCGGAGTGCCCAAACGCAGGCCGCTGGTCACAAAGGGGCTCAAGGGCTCGTTGGGGATGGTATTCTTATTGGCGGTGATGTATACCTCGTCCAGACGATGCTCCAGCTCTTTGCCGGTGATGTTGAGGCTGCGCAGGTCCACCAGCATCAGATGGTTGTCGGTGCCGCCGGACACCAGATTGACGCCCCGGTCAGTAAGGCCCTTGGCCAAAGCGGCAGCGTTGTCCTTGACCCGCTGCTGGTACTGTTTGAACTCAGGCGTCAGCGCCTCGCCCAGGCAGACGGCCTTGGCGGCGATGACATGCATCAAAGGACCACCTTGGTTGCCGGGGAACACGGCTTTATCGATCTGTTTTGCATACTCCTCGCGGCAGAGGATCAGGCCGCCGCGGGGGCCGCGCAGGGTCTTGTGGGTAGTAGTGGTGACGATATCGGCATAAGGCACGGGCGAAGGATGCAATCCCGCC
Source organism: uncultured Eubacteriaceae bacterium (assembly GCA_937905915.1). Classification (GTDB taxonomy): domain Bacteria; phylum Bacillota; class Clostridia; order Oscillospirales; family Acutalibacteraceae; genus Solibaculum. The sequence goes on along the minus strand of CALCVR010000188.1, from coordinate 1,116 downwards.
GCCACCAAGCCGGCGATGTGGGCCATATCCACCATCAACATGGCTCCCACTTCCTTGGCAATCTGGCCAAGGCGTTCAAAATCGATGATGCGGGGATAAGCGCTGGCGCCGGCCACGATCATCTTGGGTTTGTTTTCCAGGGCCAGTTCACGCAGCTTATCGTAGTCAATGCGGTGGGTGACGTCATCCACGCCGTAAGGAATGAAGTTATAGTATTTGCCCGACATATTGACCGGGGAGCCGTGGGTCAGATGGCCGCCGTGAGCCAGATTCATGCCCAGCACGGTATCGCCGGGGTTGAGGAAGGCAAAATAAACCGCCTGGTTTGCCTGGGCGCCGGAATGGGGTTGAACATTGGCATGCTCTGCGCCAAACAATTTCTTGGCTCTGTCCCTGGCGATGTTTTCCACAACGTCCACATATTCGCAGCCGCCGTAATAGCGTTTGCCGGGATATCCCTCTGCATATTTATTGGTGAGCACGCTGCCCATGGCCGCCATAACGGCCGGGGAAACCAGATTCTCCGAAGCGATGAGTTCCAAATTGCGGCGCTGACGGCCCAATTCTTTCTCCATAGCTTGGCTGACTTCCGGGTCATACTTGCCCACAAATCCAATGGTATCCATCATATCTGCATACATAAAGGTGCCTCCATCCTATTTTTTGTAAGTTTATACTTTTTAAAACCCATATAATTTCTCCTATTATACACAAATTCTTACAAAAACACAAGCCATCTCATAGAATTACCACCAGAAACAACCTTTCTTGGTGGGATCAAATTCCACTTTTTTTCTCTTTTTATCGCTGCTTTCTTATGTAAAGATAAAAAATCAATTGACTTAGTATATTATAATGATACTATATAATAAAATATAAAACAATAAATAGTAAAAGACATATGTGAGAGGTTGGGATGTTTAAATGGAATTTACAGAATTTAAATACTATCTTTGGGATTCTTTACGCGATATTAATGAACAATTGGCTCGTACTTTTGAGCCGGCGTGTAAGCAATATGGGCTCACTATGATCCAAGCGCAGATCCTATTAAAAATCGATCATCTGGGACCGATTCGCGTGGGGACTCTTGGTAAGTCCATCAATATCGCTGGA
>CALCVR010000187.1 GCA_937905915.1 uncultured Eubacteriaceae bacterium | reverse complement strand
TCTTTTACTTTTTATTGTTGTATCCCATCCGGATTTCAACATTTTGTATCAAGTTAAAAAGAGACGAGGCAAACAAAGGATAATCCTGCGCCAATTGATCAGGGGTCATGGCCAAATCATCTTGGGATGAAAGCGGTTCCATGTCCCCAACCGGCATTCCCTTGCTGAGGCATTCGGCGTTGGTTTCGGCCATCTGCATAGAGGCTGTGGCCGTTCCGCGGGCCAACATGGACGGCACAGCAAAAGTGCCCTCCGGATTTTTGGGATTTGCCCCATAAAGCAACCGCAACACGCGGTACACACTCAGCATCAAAAAGGCAGAAATCTCCCCCGTTAACCCTTTATTGTTGCATCTTTGCAGCTTATCGAATACAATATTGAGTGAATTAGCAATGAGTTTCTTATTTAAAGTGGGCAGAATGCTGCCGCGGATGGTTTCCCTGCCGGCCGCATCCGGCTCTGGGATATCCTCCACTGTGAGAAGCGCCGTTGCGGTCGGGGGTACGGCCCAGCAGATAATCGCAAGACACTCCATAATAATCCGCAATGCGGGTGAGGAAATCCAATCCGCATTCACGGATGCCTTTTTCATAGTGGGAAAGCAGCGCCTGTGAAATTCCCAAATCCTGCGCAACCTGTTTTTGGCTGTATCCGCTTTCTTTGCGCAGTAGCGCAATGATGCGAGGAAAACTGCTGTTCATAAGACGCGACCTCCATGCACTTTTACGATATGTATAATTATAATGCATGTGTCGAAATTTGTAAAGAAAGATCACTACAAATAGGAAAATTCCAAGAATTTTAGATTCTATTTTCTGGCATATTAACCATATTTTTCCATTTTAAGGAGGAAGTATGAAAAGTTATACCATCCACTTGATTCGGCATGGCCTCACCGACGGCAATGCAAAGGGGCAATACATCGGTTCCACCGACTTGCCTTTGGCTCCCGAAGGACTGGCCCAACTGTTGGATCTCAAAGAACGTTTTGTGTATCCCAAAGCCGACGCCTATTTTACCAGTCCCTTACTGCGGTGCCGTCAAACCCTCAAGGCCCTGTATCCAGATTCCAAGCCTTTGGTCATCCCAGGGCTCTCCGAATGCAATTTCGGCCGGTGGGAAGGAAAGACAGCAAATGATTTACAATCCGATCCGGAATTCGTCCAGTGGATCGAGGCAGGCGGCAAAGACGCCCCTCCCGGCGGGGAAAGCAGCGCGCAATTTCAAGCCCGCTGCTGTGAGGCTTTTTCTAAGGTTGTGGAGGGCCTGATGAAAACCGGCACTACTTCGGCGGTGATAGTAACCCACGGTGGGGTTATTATGACGCTTCTGGCCACCTTTGGCTTGCCCAGGGCCAATTTTTACGATTGGCTGGTGGACAGCGGCTGTGGATACAGCGTCCGTATCACGCCCAATCTGTGGATGCGCGGCCAAGTGGTAGAGGGGTACGATCTTCTTCCCTCCGGCATCCATCAGCCCGGTTCAGACAACCAAGCTATTGTGTTGGATATCGCCCGGGAAGCCGCTAACCGCGCTTGGGGCGATGAGGAAAACTATCCGGAAGAATGATAAAACAAAATAGAAAATATCCCGCCCAAGGCCTCTTCTGGAACCATAGGCGGGATATTTTTATTTTATGCACAAACTTTTTATTGGGCTTTTCCTTCAAACGGGGTGTAAGACAGGGCTTTAAAATCGATCTGTCCACTGGATACATCCACCCGAAGCACCTCGATCTGCATGCTGTCTCCCACGCCGATTTTCTGGCCGGTCTTGTTGTTTACATAGTAGAATTCCCCATCATACTGGAATGCACCCGGCAGCATATCACTCTTCACTAGCCCCTCCACCGTGTTAGGCAGTTCCACATAAATACCATGGGGCGCTATGCCAGACACCACGCCTTCCAGCTGTTCTCCGATCCGAGACGCCATATATTCCGCCTTATAGCAATCCTCACAGCGGCGTTCCGCCGTCATGGCACGGATCTCACAGTCGGTAGACTGCTTACTGATCTCCTCTACAATGCCTCCATAGGCCTGTTTGATTTGGCCTTGGGTCTTTCCTGAAATCAGGTCTTTGAGAATCCGATGCACCATCAGATCGGGATAGCGGCGGATGGGGGAGGTAAAATGGCAGTAGTCCTCCAGGGAAAGGCCGTAATGCCCCAACGGATCAGGAGAATACCGCGCCTTGGCCATGGCCCGGACAATCTGGTGGGAAATCACATGGCAAAAGGGCGTATGCTGAGAAGCGTCCAATAGATTAGCCAGGTCCTTGGTCTGCACCCCAGGCTTTAACTTCCGCGTCTGAAACCCCATGACATCGGCCACACGCTTGAGGGCTTCGATGCGTTCAGCATCGGGCTGTTCGTG
>CALCVR010000186.1 GCA_937905915.1 uncultured Eubacteriaceae bacterium | reverse complement strand
ACTGGAGGACAAGTTCTGGGAGAGCGTTGAGGTCGGCGCTCATTACACTGGAACTGTCAAATCCCTCACTTCTTACGGCGCATTTGTGGACATCGGCGGTGTAGACGGCATGATCCATGTGTCTGAGCTGTCCTGGTCCCGCATTAAGCATCCGTCCGAGGTCGTCAAGGTTGGCGACGTTGTGGATGTTTATATTAAAGACATCGATCCTGAGAAGAGACGTATCTCCTTGGGCTACCGCAAAGCCGAAGACAACCCCTGGGAAATCCTCAAGAGAGATTATCCTGTGGGCACTGTGTGCGATGTCAAGATCGTGGGCATGACCCAGTTTGGCGCCTTTGCTCAGATTATCCCCGGCATCGACGGTTTGATCCATATTTCCCAGATCGCTGACCGCCGCGTTGGCAAACCTCAGGATGTCCTGTCGGTGGGCCAGGTCGTCAAAGCTAAGATCACTGACATCGACTTTGAGAAGAAGCGTATCTCCCTCTCCATTCGTGTCCTGATCGAGGAAGGTATCCTGGATCCGGCCGATTTTGAGGACAAGCCCGAAGTGGCTGCCGAGAAGGCCGAGGAAGAAGCTGCCGAAGCTCCGGTTGAGGAATAATTTCATCGGATTGCGTTGCGATGATTTTAAAGGGACTGCTGAAAGCAGTCCCTTTTGTTTTAGTGGAAGAACAAAGCAGCGAAAAAGGTTTACTTTTATGCTTCAATGTGATAAAATACAAAGCATAAAAAGGAGGCATTTCTATGAATTCTAAAGTGAAAGATCCATCGGTGGATTTGTTGTTTCAAGCAATTTTGGCTTTGGAGTCAATGGATGAATGCTATGATTTTTTTGAGGATCTTTGTACTGTTCCGGAGATCAAAGCCATGTCGCAGCGTTTGGTAGTGGCCAAAATGCTCAGTGAAAAACATGTGTATAGCGATATTGTAGCCCAGACCGGCGCCAGCACCGCTACCATCAGCCGTGTCAACCGATCCCTAGCCTACGGCTGCGACGGATACCGTTTGGTGTTTGAAAGGATCAAAAACAAATGAGTTATGAGGCGTTTGCCGATTTCTACGACGCTTTGACAAGCAATATTGATTATAAAGCCTGGGCCGGGCATCTGCTCCGGCTGTTTGAGCGGCACGGGCAAAATCCCAAGCTTCTGTTGGATTTGGCCTGTGGGACAGGTAGCCTAGCTCTAGAACTTATAGGAAAACGGCCGGACATGGAGATGATCTGTGCCGACGGGTCAGAGGCCATGCTGTCGGTTGCGCGGCAGAAGTCCCTGGAGGCGGGAAAGGACATCCTGTTTCTCCATCAGCCGATGCAGAGCATCGACCTTTATGGAACGGTGGATGGAGCAGTATGCACGTTGGATAGCCTCAATCACTTAGTACGGGAAGAAGATGTTCGCCAGACGTTTAGGAAGGTCTCACTCTTTTTGGAGCCGGGATGCCTTTTCCTTTTTGACGTCAATACGCCGTATAAACATCGGGAGATTTTGGGCAATCATGCCTTTGTTTACGATCTACCCGAGGTATACTGTGTATGGCAGTGTTCCTATGAGGAAGAGCGGATGGAAGTGTCCATTGATATGGACTTTTTTGCCAGGCATGGTTCGTCCTATACCCGGTCGGGAGAACATTTTAAAGAGCGGGCTTATAGGCGCCAAACCCTCGACAGCTGGATTCGGGAAGCGGGATTGGAAATATTAGAAGTGTTAGATGATCTTACTTTTGACGCGCCCCAGGAACAC
>CALCVR010000185.1 GCA_937905915.1 uncultured Eubacteriaceae bacterium | reverse complement strand
TGTCCCGGCTGGCCGAGAGCACCCCCGCCGGTTTATTCATCATCAGGTAGACAAAGGGCTGATAACAAAAAGTTTGTCCCGCCACGGTTATGCTATCCTTTTGGGGATCACAGGCAAAGGATGGGGATTTTACCGTCTTACCCTCCACCTGTACGGCGCCCGATCGAATGATCTTACCCACTTCTGCACGAGATCCGAACCCTTGATTGGAAAGCAACTTATCTAGGCGCTGTTTTTCCATAAAACCTCCCCCCTCCAACGGTTTACTCATTTGATCCTAATGTGCTTCAGTGTAACACATCTGAATGAAAAAGTCATAGTATTTTTTGGAAATCGAAGGGCCCGACCTTGCATTTTAGGTCGGGCCCTTTTTCACAAAATATATCAGACAGTGAAAAGATTCCTTTATTTGGTAATTGTGATGCTGTCTTCCACCGTGTAATCCAGCATCTTGTTGTCCTTGTCATAACCGGTAAAGCTAAAGATATGGTTTCCCTTACTGCCTACCGACAGGGAGATCTCCCATGTTCTCTTGTCGCCTTCATCGGTATAGCCCAGTACCTGATGAGAGATCCAATTTCCTTTTTCATTGGTAACAACTAGTTTGGAAATGGAGGTGGATGTAACCACCTTGGCAGTAAAGACCTCGTTGACCACGGCCGAATCTTCATCGAAGAAGGCTTCGTAAATGGCGGGTTCCACTTCCGGATCCACCGGCGTTACGCCGATGGAAACGGTCAGATTGGCGTAAGAATCAGTCCACTGGCCATCTTGGCGGAGATAGAGATCAAAGGTGCGGTCTCTGCCAGCTGTCCCGACCGTCATGGTAACGGTCCATTCCTTCATACCGTCTTTGTTGAGGCGGGAAGTCGTGTTGCTCAAGCCCATGGCTTTTCCGTTTTCATTGTAAAGGGCTACACGGTCCACTTCTCTTTGTGTAACAATGGTCATGGTAATGGGTTCTTCCACATCGTATTCGGACTTATCGGAGGTGATGGTGGCAGTGGGCTCCGGTTCAGGTTCGGTAACGGCTTCCCCGTTGATTCCCTTGACGGGGGTATTAAATCCTTCCATTTGCAGGATGGCTTCCTGACCATTGGTATCTTCCTCGTCAAATTCCACGGTGACGGTCTTGCTCTCGCCGGGAAGCAGCGCGAAATAGTTGTCGCTGTAGTAGGTGGGCAGGACGCGCTCAGCACTCTTCTGCTGCATCACTTTGAGGCGGGTCATCACGGCTATGGAATTGGTATCGTTTGTCAGGGTGACGGTCATGGTGGTGTGTCCGTCTACCGTTTCTTCGCTAAAGTCACTAGCTGTCAATTCCACGTCCGGAATGTCCTGCATGGCGGTGTAACCAGTGGAACCGTCCTTGTTTCTCCAATAGAAGTTCTCCGACAATAGATTCCCGTCGGCATCGGTAAGGGTCAGCTTGATAAAGTTTACATCGGTGATACCGATAAAAGCAGCATCCTCCAAGGTATCGGTGAGATCAAAGGCCAGGGTATCGTCGTTGGCAGCGGCGGCCAAAGTAGCGTGTACGTCGGCCTTCTAGACGCCGTTTATGTCGTAGATATAGGCGCTGGCCACAACGGGATTGAGGACATCGGTGGTATTGTTGATGATTTTGACCTCATTGTCCAGGGCGCTCCACTGGATATGGATGGGTTCGCAGCCGACCTTACAACCGTAGTATGCGCCGTTGACGTCAAAGGAGCTGTCATAGGTCTGCCATACGGTGGACGGCCACGCCGACTGGCTCATCCACAAAAGCAGGCCGCTGGATTTTTCCCACATCTCCTGATTCCAAGCCTCAAACATGGCTTTATTGGTCTCCAGGTTGAGCATTTGAGCCAAAGTACAGAATTCTTCCACATTTTGAGCTACGCCATAACGTTTATCGATCTCATCCAGGTATTTCTCAGCGCCCTTATTGCCGATATCCGATGAGCCGCCTAAATCGTGGTACTGCCACATGTCGTTGATCTTTTTCCCCCAGGACCCATTCTCGTCGCGGACAGGCCACAGATCCTCCTCGTCCATCATGGATTTCATGGTCTCCACCGTGGGAACCACAGGGGTCCCGATCTCGGTGACAAATCCAAGGGACTGCTGAGCCTGCTCAAAGTACCAAGAGGGATCCATCACGGCATAGGTGATACCGCCGCTCATTTCACTGTCGATTTCAATCTGGCCATCCTTAATAGATTTGTTGGAACGCTGAATGTACATCCGGGAATCGTCCATCTTCTCGGCCAATTCGGGAAGCAACACTTCCAGCGGCCAGGGCGGAGTGGCCTCGTTCTCGCCGCACCACAGGGCAATGCAGGCGCGGTTGCGCAGACGTTCAAACTTGAGCTCGGCGTTATCCAGCCAGGAGCCGCAATCCTTGGGAGTCAGTAAGCCGTTGAGCCAGAAGTCTTCATATACCATGATACCGTATTTATCACAGGCATCGTAGAAGGCCTCAAAGTCAGAGGTACCGTGCCAGGTGCGGATCATGTTGAAATTCATGTCCTTATGCATCTTGACGGCAGTGTCGTACTGATCCGCATCCCAGGAAAGCATGGCGTCGGGCATACCCCAGTTTCCGCCCTTGCACAGAATGCGGACACCGTTGCAGGAGATCTGCATGTCGTAGGGTTCCTCACCCTCTTCCACCTCGGTGGTCAGGGCATAGTCGTAGGAATATTCGCGGATACCGAAGTTAAAGTTCTGTACATCCGATACCTTCCCGTCGATTTCAAAGGAAAGATTCATGTTATAAAGATTCTGATCGCCATAGCCGTTGGGCCACCACAGTAGCGGATCTTCCACATGCAATTGGGGGAAATCCTCTTGATCCAGCGTGACGATAGAGGTAGTATTTGCCGGGATGGAAATTTCCTTCTCAAAGGTGATGGGTGCGGCACCGTCCACGCCTACGGGCGTAATGATTCCCTTGAGGGTACCGGTGACGTCCTTGGAGCTGTCGTTTACCAGATCGGTGCTGACGCGGATGTCAGCCGAATCGGTATCAGGAAGCGGCAGATCGGTAACCACAAAGGGAGCCTCCACCGACACCTCTTTTTTTGTGCTCAGATAGACGTCCTTATAAATGCCGATGTTGCGTCCCGGAATAGGGGGCATCCAGTCCCAGCCGCCGCTGCAGATGAAGTTAGGAGTCCAGTCGGTTTCCTGGGTGGAGGTGGGATAAATATGGACGTTGACGGCGATGGTATTTGTCTCCCCAGGAATGAGATACTGGGATACATCAAATTCGCCTTGGTCAAAAGCGCCCCGCATAATGCCGACCTTCTGGCCGTTGATGAAGATATCCGATTGCCAGTTGATGGCGTCAAAATTTAAAAGCATACGCTGCCCGGCATAATCGGCGGGGATTTCCACATCCTTGCGGTACCAGTAGTCCACGTTGTAGTAATCTTGGTCCAGCTTATCCATATTATCCGCATAATAGGGATCGTCGATAAGGCCGGCATTGTAGTAGCTGGTGAGCACCGTGCCCGGCACTGTGGCGGGAATCCAGCCCGAGTCGTCAAAATCTACGCTGGAACTTTCCTGGGCTGTAGCAGTGACGTCGGGAGCACGGGCTAACGTCCATCCGTCATTGAGGTTTAAGTCCTCTTTGATGGCGTCGTCATTGGTGACGATGTCCTGCTCCGTGGGATTTCCGTACACTTCCACTTCATTCAGCGTATAGTTTTCGCCCTTCCCTTCGGTGGGGATTACCCGGATATAACGGGCGCTTTGCTGAGCTACATATACATTTTCCTCATTGTTGACCGCGTAATGGGTATTCTCCAAGGGGGCGATGTTGACAATCTCCCGTCCTCCTTGGCCTCGATCGGTGGTATAAACTTCCTTCCAGGAGGCGTTGTCGTCCGAAAGATAAATGGCATAACTAGAGGCGTAGTTTTCGCCCCAATCCAAAATAACGCTTCCTATCGTGCGGGTATCGCCCAAATCCACCGTGACCGATTGACCGATTTTTTCCGCTGAGGACCATCCGGTGGAAGGATCTCCATCGGTTAGGTGAGCCGCTTGATCTTCATTCGAGGAAACATCGGCTTTTGTTCCCTGGGCGCTGTTTTTGGGACCGTACACTTCAAATTCATAGAGGGAATAGCCGAACCAACTGCCGCGGGCAGTGCCGATCATGCGGACATAACGGGCTTCCTGAGGCGCAAAGAAAATATCGTCGATGCCGCCGTCCCCTTTAAAAGTATTATAAACGGTGGTCCAATTCTCTCCATCTTGGGAAACCTGAATGCGGTAAACGCTGCCGTAAGCCGCTTCCCAACTCAATGTGACACGACTAACTGTTTCCACCTTTCCCAAATCCACTTGGAACCACTGGGGATCGTTCCCCTTTTTGTCCTCTGTGCCGGGATAAGGATTCCATTCAGCTGATGCCCAACGGGTTCCGCCGTCCCCGTCTACTGCGTATGGAGCATCGTGTTCAGCCTTCTCCACGGTGGAGGCCAATACCTCTTTGTGAAGGGCTAGGTTCTCCCCCTTATCCTCTGTTTCAGCTGCCGATACTCCTCCGATGGATCCTACCAGCGCGCTGGCTGCCATAATGGCAGACAAAAGCACTGCTAAGCTTCTCGTGCGCCAATTGTGTTTTTGCCTTGTTTTACCTAATTCCATTCTATTATACACCATTTCTTTGTGAAATAATTCCGAAATATCCCTGTTAAAGAATCTATTTAAGATTATCACAAATGGTATTAATCGTCAATAAATCTCTTTATAAAAATATAATTTTATATAATATTTACCATCTCAAAAACTTTTTACTTCTATAAACAATTCATTCTTCGGAAAAATTTTCTTTTTAAAAATTGCAAAGATGCGACACCTTTTTTCTTATTTTGTGCTATGATGGAAATGACATAAAATAAAAGAACCGCTCCCCTCCATCCGTGTGGACGGCGGCTAAGCGGTCCTTTTTCTTTCACAATATCACGGCAATACAAATCCGTGCATGAAGCCATCCAGCGCCACACTGGATACATCGCCTCCCACTACCTTGCCGTCATACACCAAAAGATTGACATGCACTTCTCCATCGTAACCCGGGTAATTGGTGATCTGATAGCACCAACGTTTGACCCGTTTCCCTTGGTAGCGGCTTAGGTCGAAACCCTGTTTCTTCTGGATGGCATTGTAGGTTTCATACACCTGATTAAATTGAGCCGGTATGGATACTTCAGCCACCTCCACCGGGTCTTCTTCCACCTCCCAACCAAACTGAGCGATGAATTGGATGCGTTCTTGGGCATTGGCGGCCGACGTATTCTGCACGCCGGCGGCCGCGCTGGCAGCTGTGTTTCCTCCTGAAAAAAGAAGTACTCCTAGGGCAATGGCTACTCCTACTGCTACGGCGGCAAAACCTGCGATGCGCCTAAAATTCTTTTTCATGGAAACAATCATTGTTCTTCCATCCTCCCCTCATCTTGCTTCCTATCCTATCTATATGGGAGGGGAGGAAATGATATGCGGTGAAATACTAAGCGGACTTCTCGCATAGGATTGAAATAGGTAATAATTTTTCTTTCTCACCGAAGTCTAATTCCAAACACACAAGAAGGGGACAATTGGATGAATACCTTTTCCCATATTACCATCGGCAGCACTGTCCGGGATGCTATGTTCAAGGAAACCGGCATCTTACTTCCCATCTCTTTTGTATGGGCCTGCTGTAAACCAGATTTTACTTTGGATATGATTCGTTATTCTCATCACTTCTCCGAGGAAAAAACACTGAAACATGTGCAGGAAGAAATCCGGGGCTTATGCCGATCCGGTATCTTAAACGAAATATCGTGGCACGAGTTTTCTGTGCGACTGGGCATGGTATGCCATTATCTATGCGATTTCTTCTGCTTTGTCCACAACGATTCCTTTGACGGCTCTTTCAAAGAACACTTCATCTACGAGTGGCGTTTGGATGCCTATTGTCGGGATCGCCGGCATATCCTCAAGGGAATCGACTATCTCTACGGCGCCCCAGATATTGACGATGCAGAGCGTCTTTTAGAGCATATCGGCCAGTCGCACAAGCAGTATCTGGATTTGACTCCTAGCTGGGGGATTGATTTGATTTGTTCTGTACAAATCTGCACCGAGCTTGCCCGTACTGTTTTGCAGCAGGTGGCGGAAACCCATCCTCTCCCTAAAAGACGGCGTTGGCGCAGACGTATCATCAGCAGTGTATAAAATGTGTCCTAACAGCAATTCAAAAATATAGAAAAGGCCGCCGACCCGTCAATAGGTCGGCGGCCTTTTGATTGCTTGAACTTCTTTACGATTTTCTTTATGATCAGCGCACTACAATATAATCGGCGCTGACATATCCCGTTAAACCATCGGGCAATTCCACACGATACCAGCCGGTTCCCGTATCCTCCAGAATGGTCACGGTTTGCCCTTGTTTCAGATATCCGAGTGTTTTGCTGTCGGTGGTTGCCGACTGTCTAATCCGCAGGGAAGTTGCTATTACTTCTCCCGTTTGCGTAAAGCTGACATAATCTGCACTGACATATCCCTTGATTCCATTGGTTAGTTCCACGTGGAACCATCCATTTTCCTCTTCTCCATATACGGTCACTGCATTTCCTCGGTTTACATGTTCTAAAATATTGCTCTGTGTGGTAGCCGACTGCCTTACCCGTACCCGATCCCCGGTGATATATCCCGTCCGCGTCACCACCGGTTGCGTCAAACTGACGTATTCTGCGCTGACATATCCTTTTACTCCATTTGCCAGCTCTACATGGTGCCAGCCGTTTTGTTCTTCTCCGTGCACTGTCACGGTATCCCCTCGGTTTACATGCTCTAGTATCGTGCTGTTGGTACCGGCTGATTGCCTTACCCGCACTCGATCCCCAGTGATATATCCCGTCCGCGTCACCACCGTTGTAGGCGGTTGAATTTCAATATACAGAGCGCTGACAAAACCCAATCGCCCGTCCGGCAGACGCACCTGATACCATCCGCTTTGCGTCCCTACAATGGTGACGATATCCCCTTGCTGCAAGCCATCAATGACGGCGCTGTCGGTAGTAGGAGCTTCCCGGACTCGTAAAGAGGTGGCTGTCACCCGCCCAAACATTATGGCGTCCCCTTCTACTCCCTCATCGGAGTACTCCAGCCAGGAAGACAAGTTTCCTAATACATTGTCGGTAGCCTGGCCCAGTGCCCACGAGCCCAATCCCTTGAGATCGTATTTGTGTACCAGTTGCGTCTTTTGTTCCAATGACCGTTCGTCCTCATACCAAATGGTATAATTACCCGGGGTAAGGCGTTTTCCATTGATGGTAATGGTCTTATCCCCTTCCCGGACGGTAAATTCCGCCTTGGGAGACTGGGCCTTTTGATCATAAGTTACCTTGGCGTTAAAGTCCCGGATTATATTTTCCACGGTGTTGATACCTACGCCATTGCCGTTAAAGTTTCCATCTTCACTCCAGATACGGCCAAAAAACGGCACCCCTACCACAATCTTTTCGGCCGGTACCCGTTCTAAAGCATACTGGATGGATCGATCCACAAAGCCGATACTGGCCACCGGTCCAGCCTCGCTGCCCTGCCAGTGCTCATCATAGGCCATAAGCATCAGGTAATCGGCATGTTTCCCTAAGGCTTCATAGTCATAGGAGCCGTGCCATCCTGTGTTCCATCCGTTGGGATTGGCCGCTACGGCCACCGACACTTCCTTATCCCGAGGAACTAGTTCACGCAGCCGCGCCACCAGGCGTGTATAAGCATCCCGTTCGTTGTGAGTGACGTTTTCAATATCCACATTGACGCCGTCTAAATTGTATTTCTCTATAGCATCGGCAAGTTGCTGGGCCATCCCCTCCGGATCCTTGAGGGCCAACTGTCCGCCGCGGCGGTCCCAGTGGTTGCTGAGCATGGGCACCACTTTGACGCCCATATGATGCATTTCCTCAATCAGCTGCGAGCTGATATTAGTAAATACCAGTTTTCCCGCCGAATCAATGTCAAAATAGCTGGGAGATACTGTATTGAAGGACCCCACCTTTTTGACCTGTTCGATCTGCTGGCTGACTGTTCCGCCGTATAAATAGGTCATATTAAATTTGGAACCGGCAGCTTCCGCTGAAAAAAACATGCCAAAGGGCACCGATGCCACCATAACCCCCGCCACCAGCAACTTTACGCTTTTGATGCGGATATCCTTGTACTTATCCCGGATCAATCGGGACAAGTCTTGGTAAGCTTTTTTATTCTTTAAGCCGGAGATGATATCCAGCCCGAATTCCGCGTGAGTACGATCCACCGAAATAATCAGATCATAGCTATGATCCTGGTTCTCTGCCAGATGATAATGGTACATGGCTCTACCCTTCCTTTTGTTGCATATTTGTCTGTCTCCTTTTCCCAAAGACAGCCATTTAATTCTGCTTTAGTATACCCAAATAAAGGGTGGAAATAATCGGTTAAATTGGAAGCTTTGGTCGGACAAAAACTTCCAAAATCATTTGTCATTTCTCTGTAACCTCTTTGGAAGCCGTTCTCTTCTTCTCCAGCGGAATGCACAACTTCATTTCACGCTTTTCTTTCACTTTGCTTTCCAGTTCCTATGGATTCAAAATATTCCCAAATCTTTTTGTCCAATATCACAATTTTTCCACTTTTTAAAATTTTGTATATTCATCCAATTTTGGGATTATCATACTAATACACCAGATGAATTCCAATTTTATTTTCCTTAATCTGGATTGTAATCCAATTAAAGGTTCTCATCACAAAAATTTTTCTGTGTTTTGTAACTTTTTTGAAACTTTTGTGGTTTATAGCCTTGCAATAGACAAATGTTTTGTGTAGAATAGATGCAATAATAGCTTTTCTGACAAACATTTAGTCGCTTGGCGAATTTTAGAAAAGAGGGGATTTTCCATGTCGAACAGACTGTTCCAAGGTGTCGTCCATCAAATGCGCAACGCGATTGACCGCGCCATTGGTGTTATTGATGAATCTTCGGTCATTATCGCATGCAGCGAGCTGGGCAAAATCGGTGAGAGCAACGAGAAGTTTTCCCCCGACGCCCTATCCGGCGCCGACCTGCTGTTGAGCGACGGCTATACCTATAAAGCGTTTAGCGATGTGGGAAAATCAGATTACGCCGTTTTTGTGGAAGGCACCGACGAGCTTGCCGGCCGTTATGCCTCCATCCTCAGCGTGGCTCTCAACAACATCAAGCAGTATTACGACGAAAAATACGACCGCAGCAATTTTATTAAAAATGTCATTTTGGACAATATCCTGCCCGGTGATATTTATCTCAAGGCTCGGGAACTCCGTTTCAATGCCGAAGTCACCCGGGTGGTGCTGCTCATCCGCATCATCAATCAGACCGATATCTCGGCCTATGACGTCATTCAAAACCTATTCCCGGACAAGTCCAAGGATTTTGTCATCAACATCAGTGAAAACGACATTGCCCTGATCAAAGAGATCTCTCCCGGCATTGAAACCAAGGATCTGGAAAAATTGGCCCGCTCCATTGTGGATACCTTGAGCGGCGAATTTTACACCCAGTCGGTTGTGGGCATCGGCACCAGCGTCACCGGCATTAAGGAGCTTGCCCGCTCCTTTAAAGAGGCTCAGGTGGCTTTGGAAGTGGGCAAGGTATTTGACACAGAAAAAACCATTGTCAGTTATGACAACCTGGGCATCGCCCGTCTCATCTATCAGCTGCCCACCACTTTGTGTGAAATGTTCCTGCGGGAAGTCTTCAAGAAGGGGTCCATCGAGTCTCTGGATCAGGAAACCCTCTTTACTATCCAACGCTTCTTTGAGAACAACCTCAACGTGTCGGAG
>CALCVR010000184.1 GCA_937905915.1 uncultured Eubacteriaceae bacterium | reverse complement strand
CGTTTTGAGGCGGCGATGCGGAAGGCTTCCCGGATGGTATCGGCCAGATCCTCCACCCGCTTGACTACAAAATTATGCTTGGTGATCGGCATGGTAATACCGGTAATATCCACTTCCTGAAAGGAATCCCGGCCCAAAAGGTCCACCGCCACATTACCGGTGATGGCCACCATAGGCACAGAATCCATATAAGCGGTGGCGATACCGGTGACTAGGTTGGTGGCGCCGGGACCGGAAGTAGCGATGACCACGCCGGTTTTGCCGGTGGTGCGGGCATATCCGTCGGCCGCATGGGAGGCTCCTTGTTCATGAGCGGTAAGCACGTGGTGTATTTGATCACTGTATTCGTAAAGGGCGTCGTAAATGTTGAGCACGGCGCCGCCCGGATATCCAAATACCGTGTCTACTCCTTGTTCCAACAGACACTCTACTATGATTTGTGCACCAGTTTTTTTCATTGTAACAAACCTCCCATTGGTCTTTGCCATACCAAATTTGTCGACTTTGTCGCACAAAAAATGCCTTCATCTCACAAAAGAGACGAAGGCATACTAGCTTTCGCGGTACCACTCTAATTTGCTCCCCCAAAAAGGGAACCACTCTGCGACATCGGGCCAATCTATCTTCAGCCGAATATCCACCCTGTTAACGGAGGGTTAACCGTTCTCACCTACTACCCATCTTCTGAGAGGGATTGGGCGGAAGGCTCAGGGGTGATTTTCGCAACAATCCAGCTACTGCCTTGCACCATCCGGCAGCTCTCTGGCAACCGAAATTGCCCTACTCTTCCCCATCACAGCCTTTTAAGCATGTGTTATTTTTTCATTATGATACTCGTCTTATCCCGCTTTGTCAAGCATTAATTTTCTTTTCTGCACTATTATTTCCCTTTGCGGCCAGTCATATTTCCCAAAAAACGCCTGTCTAGAAAACAGACAGGCGTTTTGGAATAGTATCATTTCTATTGTCACCACGACCGGAAAAAGGGCGGGAACATAGCTGCCAACGCCCAACAGGCTTGGAACAAAAGCACTGCTATGGGTGTCAGCATAGATAGACTGGAATAGAGGCTCAAAAAGGCCACCAATATAAAACTGATCAGCACCCCTACCGTTTGGATAATCGTGGAGGACTGAATGCTCCTTTTCAGCTTAAAGCTGGATGAAATGGCAGATAAGAGCGGTTCAATAGCCCCATCCGAAGCAATGCTGCACCCTTGCTCCGGACGATCCATTACCTTCTCTTCGTACTCCAGGTTAGCGGCGGCCTGCAGTACAATCACCTGCTTTGGTTCTACCTCTAAAGCTTCCGACAGCATCTCACTGCTGATGTTTGGATCATTTGCATGCACCAATAACGTCATGCCATTGTCGACCAAGTTCTGAAGTTCTTCCCTGGTCTCGCTGCTCAGAATATAGGTTACCACAAACATGGCGCTGAGAACGCCGCCGCTGCACAAATACACCAATTTACGGCGATTTTTTGCATACCGGCGTTCATAATCCATGGAAGGGGGCTCAATGCCGTGATTGCGCAGCAGCTCCCGGTTGCCTACCAAGACACGGCGTCCGTCCACCCAACCGGAAAGTCCCATTTCCTGCTCGTAAACCGGGGATTCCACCTTGGGTAAAATCTCCTTTTTATCCTGGATGACTTGATCAAATACTGGCGAAAGAGGACCTTTTAAAGCGTTTACCAAAGCGGCCGTATCTAAAATGGCTTGATCCACTCTGCCGTCTCCAAATGTCTTAATGCCGTTGAGCACTACTTGGCCTGGACCGAATAATTGTCCGGCATCTACTGCTACGGCACAAGTATCCAGCATATCGTCAGCCGCCATATAGTCGGTAAGCACACCGCCGCGGGCAGTCAAACGTTTGGCAATCCTTCTTAAAGGCCAGTTGCCCGCCACCAAGGACACAAGGGGTACGCATAGACAGCATACCGCTACAAAGGCAGAAACGCTTTCCACAAGCCCCTGTCCCATAAGATAGGAACTAACGCCTACGGCAATACCGCCGATCAGCACTGCCGGGAAGGTAGCGCCTCCCACTCGCGCACATGGATCTTCCCGATAGGAATGGTCTAAGAAGTGAGACAGGAAAGAAACTTTTACCGGAGCGGCCACTGCAGTCCCACGGCGCATCCCCCTCATTAAATGGGAAAGTTCTTCCTCTGGAAGGGAGATCACACATTCTTTTTCTCCTGGTTTATGCACCACTTGGAAGTTAAGTCTAATGCGCGATATCATGCCTAATTTGCCAATGGTATTCATGAGTAGGATAAGCACAGCAGCCGCATTGTAAAGATATAACTTTCCACTTGCAATGGCGTCTGGGAAAAACAGCATAAATACTGAATGAAGCAAAGTAACTACTGTAGCAAACGCTGCCGGTGCATCCGGAGAGGCCCTCAGCCGAAAGGCCCCGCCGATCCCGCTGGTGATGACCGGCGCTGATGCAATGGCCGCTACCATGGTAATACAGATCTGGATCACAATATATAAAATAGGATTTTCCGTCACCATCGATGTGATGCCTACCGTCCCCCCTAGAAAAGGAGTAATGAGGGGCAATAGGGAAAGGCCGATCAATCCCAAAAGGCAGACCAGCAGAATAACAAAACGAACGCGCAGTGTAACCGTTTGATACTTGAGCTCTTTGCCAACTGCATAGGCTTGGTCGTACTGGGTAAAATCCTCAATATCGTCCGGCTCTTTGGGAAGAGGCGGCTCTTGTTTGGGCTTGGGAGGTTCTTTTTGAGCTGCGATTTTCTCTCTCTGCCGTTTTACAGCTTGCTCCCATCGCTCATCCTCTGTGGGTTCCACCACCCGGGTCTTTTCCTGATCGGATGGGCGCTTTTCTTTTTTCTTAGGTGACGGCCCTACCTTTTGCGTGGGAGCATAATCAACCGATTTGGTCTCCTGCCTCTTAATCTCGGCTGTTGCCTCCACAGGCTGTGGGCTCGGCACAGTAGGAACCGGTGTGCTTTGTAAGATTTTCTCATCTTGTTGCAGAGGTCTTTCCTCTTTTGGGATTACCGGAGCAACATCTATCTTCTCTTCACTAGATGAGGAAGACGATACAAGCGGTTTCTCTATGGGTCGTTCTGTTTGCCCGTCCCGTTTGCTCATCTCGCGGACTTCTTTGATAATATCGTCTAGGGAAAAACTCTCTTCAGATTCCCCATTTTCCAATCCATCCTTCCAACGATCCTGCAACCAAAACACCTCCGTGTCAAAATCAGATTTATCACAAAGAGCCTAATTTATCGGCCCAGTCCCAATCGTTGACGGGCTACTTCATATAATACCACACCAGCCGCTACCGATACATTGAGCGAACTAATTTTACCCCGCATAGGCAGCGACAACACAAAATCACATTTTTCCTTGACCAAGCGTCCAATGCCGTTTCCTTCCGATCCCAGCACCAATGCCACTGGACCGGTGAGATCGGTTTCACACCATGTGGAGCCATCCATATCCACCGCGTAAATCCAAACGCCTCGCTCCTTGAGCTGCTCCAAAGCGGCCGGAATATTAGCCACCCGGGCCACAGGGACATATTCCAGCGCCCCGGCCGACGCTTTGGACACCGCCAAGGTAAGTCCAGCCGAACGGCGCTTTGGCACCACAATCCCATGGGCGCCTGAGGCTTCCACAGTGCGCACAATAGCGCCTAAGTTGTGAGGATCCTCAATGTTGTCGGCCACTACGATAAGAGGAGGTTCCCCCCTGCTTTCCGCCAGGGCAAAAATATCGTCCAAGGTAGCGTATTCCTGCTGGGCCACCAGCACCGCCACCCCTTGATGGGTGGTGCCGCCGCAGATGGAATCCATCTTGCGGGAATCAATTTCCTTGACCGGAATCCCTCTCTTACGGCACTGGGCCACAATATCGCCGCATTCCTTGGTGCGCTGTCCCTTGGCCACCAGGAGGCTATCAATTGGACGCCCGGAACGAAGCGCCTCCCGAACGCTATTTCGTCCCGCAATGGTTTCCTGACGATATTCCATATGACAATCCCTTTCCAAAAGCCCATAGGCCTCATGATTTCTTTTAATCCAATCTTTAAAATTATACCATACTCACCCTTGAATGCAAACATTTCCCAAGATGTTCTAAAGCAAATTTTTCGTCTTCTTCCCCTGTCTATCCCTTTTCTTCATTACCATCCATGGAGCTATCCCATATTTCGTTTGTTCTCCTACTTCTAAAAGAAAAAAGCGGCTCTGGCATTTGCCAAAACCGCTTTGACTCTAGTATTCCAAATTAGTCGTTTCTGCGACGGGGAGGACGGTTGCCCATAGGCGGACGGCTGGGACGGCGGGATGGTTTGGAAGGAACATCGTTTTCCGGCACAGCGCCCTCCACTTCGATGAGAGCATCCCGGCGGGAGAGGTTAAGACGACCCTGGGAGTCGATCTCGGTCACCTTAACGATGACTTCATCGCCCACATTGACCACATCCTCTACCTTTTCCACACGTTTGACGTCCAAACGGGAAATGTGGACTAGTCCTTCCTTGCCGGGGGCGATCTCCACAAAAGCGCCGAAGGTCATGAGGCGGGTAACCTTGCCCTTGTAGATACCTCCGATTTCGGGATCCTTGGCGATGGTCTCGATCATGAGCAGAGCGCGTTTGGCGCCGTCCTGATCCATGGATGAGATAAAGACGTTGCCGTCCTCTTCCACATCGATCTTACAGTTGCACTCGGCGCACATCTTTTGGATGATCTTGCCGCCGGGGCCGATGATATCGCGGATCTTATCCACCGGGATCTTGGTGGACAGCATCTTAGGTGCGTAGGGAGAAAGCTCCTTGCGGGGCTCGGGGATAGCCTTGAGCATAACCTCATCCAGAATATACAAACGGGCTTTGCGGGTCTTTTCCAAAGCGTCCTTGATGATCTCAGGGGTGAGTCCGTCGATCTTCAGGTCCATCTGGATGGCGGTGATGCCAGTATGGCTGCCGGCTACCTTAAAGTCCATATCGCCGAAGAAATCTTCCAAGCCCTGGATGTCTACCATGGTCATCCAGCGGTCGCCCTCAGTGATAAGGCCGCAGGAAATACCAGCGATGGGAGTCTTAATGGGCACGCCGGCATCCATCAGTGCCAATGTGGAACCACAGATAGAGCCCTGGGAAGTGGAGCCGTTGGAGGACAGTACCTCCGACACCAAACGGATGGCGTAGGGGAACTCCTCCACAGGAGGAATGACCGGCTCCAAAGCGCGCTCAGCCAAAGCGCCATGGCCGATTTCACGGCGGCCAGGGCCGCGGCTGGGACGGGTCTCGCCCACCGAGTAGGATGGGAAATTATAATGGTGCATATAGCGCTTGAATTCCTGGGAGTCGATGCCGTCCAGCATCTGCTGGTCGCTGATGGGACCAAGGGTCGCCACAGTAAGAACCTGGGTCTGGCCGCGGGTAAAAAGGCCGGTGCCATGGGTCCGGGGCAAGATGCCCACTTCGGCGGCCAACGGACGGATTTCATTCATGCCGCGACCGTCTACGCGCTTCTGATCGTCCAAAAGCCAGCGGCGCACCACGTATTTCTGGGTCTTATACAGGCAATCGTCAATTTTGGCGATGTCGTCGGGATACTGCTCGTCGAATTTTGCGTGAACGTCCTCGTAAATGGGCTGAAGGCGGGCGTCCCGTTCGGTTTTATCGTCGGTGTCCAGCGCTTTGCGCACAGCTTCAATGGCGTAGGACTTGATAGCTTCCAGCATCTCTGGATCGGGATCCAGAGAGGGAACCTCTACCTTCTCCTTGCCGATTTCGGCGGTTACGTCTTTGATGAACTGGACAATGGCCTGGTTGGCCTCGTGGCCTTTCATAATGCCTTCCAGCATGACGTCTTCCGGAATCTGGTCGGCGCCGGCCTCGATCATGGCCACCTTTTTATCGGTGGAAGCTACGGTGACGGCCATGCGGGATTTCTCACGCTGTTCGGCATTGGGGTTGATGACAAACTGGTCGTCCACATATCCAACCGATACGCCGGAGATAGGACCGTTCCACGGGATGTCCGAAATGGAGAGAGCCATGGAAACGCCGATCATGGCGGTGATTTCCGGCGAACAATCGGGATCCACCGACATAACGGTTGCCACTACCGACACATCGTTGCGCATGTCCTTGGGGAACAAAGGACGGATCGGACGGTCGATCAGGCGGGAAGTCAAAATAGCCTTATCGGTGGGGCGGCCTTCCCTTTTCAGGAAAGAACCGGGGATACGGCCCACGGCATACAGCTTTTCTTCAAAGTCCACCGACAAGGGGAAGAAATCGATGCCATCCCGGGGCTTTTTGGACATGGTCACCGCGCAGTGCACCACCGTATCGCCATAGCGGACCATGCAGGAGCCGTTGGCCAAGCCAGCGGTTTTTCCAGTCTCCACCACCAGGGGACGACCGGCCAGTTCTGTGCGGAATACTTTGTAATTCTCAAACAGCATTGTACACATTCCTCCGTTGTTTTTTCAGGGGGACGGCACGTGTTTAGCAATGAAACAGGCGTTTAAAATTCCACTTTGCCATATCCTTTAAGCGCTTGTTTTACTGCTAACCGCCTCCGTCCTCGCGTATGATTGGGCGTATGGGAGTTTGCCGGTAAAGCAATGTAAGGCAGGCGGAAAACCGCCTGCCTTCCAAAACAACAACTTACTTACGGATTCCCAATTTGCTGATGATGGCGCGGTATCTTTCGATATCCTTCTTCATCAGGTAGTTGAGCAGATTGCGGCGATGGCCGACCATCTTCAAAAGGCCGCGGCGGGAATGATGATCCTTCTTATGGACCTTCAGATGTTCGGTCAAATCGTTGATTCTCTTGGTGAGAATGGCGATCTGCACCTCGGGGGAACCGGTATCGCCCTCGTGGCGAGCATTGTCTTGGATGACGACTTGCTTTTCTTCTTTGAGCATCATGGGTACTTCACCTCTTTTTAAAATTACACCCGCAAACGAAGCGCATGGCAGAGGAAATCCCCATCATGGGGCAGAAAGCCAATGGCTGCGTAAAGGGTCACAGGTAACATTATACCATCGCCTACCACAATTGTAAAGCGCATTTTACTCTATTTTAAGCCGGCCGGCGCAGGCCGTGACGCCATCCTTTTCCAGAGCATCCAGCTTATCGGCAAAAGAGTAATCAAATGCCTTTCCTTCGGGGAACAGATCAGCAAGGGGCGCCAGCACAAAAGCCCGTTCCCCCATGCGGGGATGAGGCAGGTTCAACTCCTCCCCTTCCCGTTTTTCCCCCTCCACCAGCAGCAGATCCACATCCAATGTTCTGGGACCATTTTTGATGGACCTTATCCGGCCCATAGCGGCTTCGATGCCCAGCCCCGCTCCCAACAGTGCTTCAGGAGAGAGTGCTGTCTCCACTAAAACCACGCAGTTGAGAAAATCCGGTTGGTTATCGTACCCCACCGGCTTGGTGATGTAGAGCTTGGAGCAGTCTGCCACCTTTGTCCCAGGCAGGCGGTTAAGGCTGTCCACCGCTGCCTGCAGCTGCTCCTTAGGGTTGCCCAGATTGGCCCCCAGGCCGATGACCGCCTTATACATGGCCCATATCCTCCCGGCGCCGGGTAATTTCCACCGCCACTGTGTCAAAATCAGCGGGGATGGGAGCCCGCGGTTTCTTGAGGATAACGGTGATTTCTTCCAAGCTCTCATACTGCTTGAGCAGCCTGGAAGCTACCTCCTGGGCCGCCCGCTCAATGAGCCGGTATTTGCATCCTGTCATGGCCTCCTGCACCGCCTGGCACGCCTCGGCATAATTGATGGTATCCTCTACCCGGTCGGTGTAGCCGGGCCTTTTCAAGTTCACTCCCAAAATAAGATCCAATACAAAAGGCTGTCCTTCCTCCTGTTCCCGGTCCAATACGCCGTGATAAGCAAATACGCGAAGTCCTGTGATCCGAATTCGATCCATGGGGTAGATTCCTCCTTTTATTGTCCTTTTCCCAGCATAGCGTCGATGGTCCGGGCGGCCTGTACCCCTTCCCGCACATCGTGAACCCGAAGGATATGGGCCCCGCTCAGCTGTGCCGCTGTGTGGACAGCGATGGTCCCGCCCAATCTCTGGTCAGCTGGGGCGTCGGGTGCAAAGGCCACCGTGACCCGTTTGCGGGAGGCCCCTACCAGCCAAGGGTATCCTTCCACCGTAGGGCCAGCCTTCACCAAAGCCAAGTTTTCCGCCATGGTCTTCCCAAAGCCAATGCCTGGATCCAGGCAAACAGCGTGGGTTGGCAATCTGTATCCTTTGGCCTTTGCAGCCGCTTTGCGGAGAAATTCCCCTACTTCTGTCACGACTCCCCTGGGATAAGTTACCTGTCCGTCAGCTTGTGAGGCGTCCCCGGGATGCATGATGACAATGGCGGCATGGGCCTCTGCCACCGTCTCGAGCATGCCTTCATGAGCGCATCCGGAGACATCGTTGATGATGTGAGCTCCGGCCTGCAAGGCCTTTTGAGCCACTTGAGGGTAATAAGTATCAATGGAGATAGGGCAAGGAATCCTTCCCGCCAGCGCATCCAGCACCGGTTCCATTCTTTTCCACTCCTCCTCCGGGCCGATCTCTCGGCATCCTGGGCGGGTGGATTGGGCGCCGATATCCAAAATATCGGCGCCGTCCTCCACCATTTGCAGGGCGTGTTTCACCGCTTTTTCAGGGTCTAAAAACTGCCCACCGTCGGAAAAAGAGTCGGGAGTGATGTTGAGGATCCCCATGATAAGGGTACGTTTGCTTAAGTCAAAACAGAAACCTTTGGCGAAAAAATACATTGGTCTTCCTCCTTATTACCGGGTGAGAAGCGCCATGGCCTCGGCACGTGTCCTGGCATCGGTGCGCATGCCTCCCCGCAAGGCCGACGTTTGGGTTTTAGAACCGGCTGCACGGGCTCCCCGCATGGTCATGCACAGGTGCTCGGCTTCGATGACTACAGCTACCCCCCATGGGTTTAATTCCTTCATGATAAAATCGGCCACCGATGCGGTCAGCCTTTCCTGAAGCTGAGGACGGCGGGCATAACAGTCCACAATACGGGCCAGTTTGGAGAGGCCCAATACCCGCCCTTCTCTGGGGATATAGGCGATGTGGGCTTTGCCGATAAAGGGGAGCAGATGATGTTCACACACCGAGTAAAGGGGAATATCCCGTACCAACACCATTTCATCGTGATTGGTATCAGTAAAGATTTTTAAGTGGCGGCGGGCGTCGTCGTGGAGGCCGGAGAAGATCTCCTCGTACATCCGTGCTACACGGCTTGGCGTCTCCTGTAAGCCTTCCCGATCCACATCTTCGCCAATGGCGGCTAAAATCTCGCGCACCGCCGCTTCAATTCTTGGTTTATCAATCATTCTCCATCCATCCATTCTACCGCCATGTGCGGCTTACTTTGATATCCCGCCTTCTGCCATACGTGCTAAGACGGTATGTTTCTTTGGAAATGCATCCTTTCAGTTTTATTATGATACCTCTATTTTGTCAAAAAGGGAAGAGCTATTCCTCGCCTTCATAGAGTGCCCGGACGGTGATAATGCCGCTTTCCTCCTGATACCACGCTACCGCCTGTCCCTCCTGAAAGAGTTTCTTTCCTATTTGTTGATTGGCCGCCTTGAGGCAATGATAGAGCACGCCGTCTTCCGGATGGATCATTTGATCAAATATCCTTTGGCCATCCTCCGGGACCCAAAATTCCAACAAAGGTTGCCCATTTTCCATGCCGATGCGGGTGAGCAGTTCCACTAACTCTCCCTGTTCCGATTGGTCTAAATTTTTTAGCGTAAGCCCTTGGCGGACAAAATAATTTTCTTGGATGCTATCGCATCCCT
>CALCVR010000183.1 GCA_937905915.1 uncultured Eubacteriaceae bacterium | reverse complement strand
TGATTCTCTTTCCTTACGCATTAAAAAAACCGTTTGGCTAGTGGCATTTAGCCAAACGGTTTTTAACTATTAAAGAAGATCTAAAGCATTAATCTCTGCGCTTATCAAACAGAGCCATAATATCAAAGAATCCTTCGTCCTCTGCCGAAGCCTCTTTTTTCTGAGGCTCGTCCTTAGGCGTCGGCTCAGCTTTAGCCGCAGGAACAGGATCGGAGTCCATGGAAGGGGGCGTATCAAAACCAGTCGCGATAACAGTGATGCGCATGGAATCCTCCATGTTGTCGTCAAAGGCCACACCAAAGATAATGTTTGCGTCGGGATGAGCGGCTTTGGCGATCATAGAAGAGGCGCGATCAACATCACCCAAATCGATATCCGGTGAGGAAGTGATGTTGATAATAACACCTTTAGCACCGTTGATAGAAGTCTCAAGCAGCGGACTGGATACAGCCATTTGAGCGGCTTGTTCGGCCTTGTCCTTGCCTACAGCCTCGCCCAGGCCCATGTGAGCATAGCCGGCATCCTTCATGACGGCAGTGACATCGGCAAAGTCCAGGTTGATGATACCAGGTACCTTGATCAGGTCTGAAATACTCTGTACACCGTGGCGCAGCACATCATCAGCCATCACAAAAGCGTCGGCCAAGGAGAATCGCTGCTCCGATACTGTCTTTAACCGCTCGTTTGGGATAACAACCAATGAATCCACATGTTCTCTCAAAGCGGAAATACCTTCTTCGGCCTGCTGCATGCGGCGACGGCCCTCGAATGAGAAAGGCTTTGTCACAATACCTACCGTCAGGATGCCTTGTTCACGGGCAACTTCAGCGATGACAGGGGCAGCGCCTGTACCAGTACCGCCGCCCATACCAGCGGCAATAAAGACCATGTCGGTGCCCTTCAAAGCATCGGCAATTTCCTCGCGGCTCTCCTCTGCTGCACGCTGGCCTTTCTCCGGATTGGAGCCAGCGCCCTTGCCGCCGGTCAATTTTGTACCAATCTGGATCTTATGGGTAGCTTGCGAACGGGAAAGGGCTTGATGGTCTGTATTGATGGAGATAAACTCCACTCCCTGCATCCCAGTGGTAATCATCCGGTTGACAGCGTTGCCGCCGCCGCCGCCGACACCTACCACCTTGATCTGGGTTAATTCTAAATCATTGGCAAACTCAAAGGGCATGATCGTTCCTCCGTTTCGATAATGGCCAGCATCTTGTCCTTGCAGACTGTTATACATCTAATTTATCATTTTTTTGTGAAGAATGCAATAACATTCTTCTCAACTCAGCCAAGTTATGAAAAATTCTTGCTCCAAACACTACAACTGCTGCCAAATACAGGTCTAAACTCAGCAAATTGCCGAACCAAGTGAGCAAGGCAGCCAAAATGGTATTGAAAATAAATCCACTTAAAAAGATCTTCCATCGGAATTGACCTTTGGTGTAGGCGTTTAAGCCTCCCAATAACGTATCCACTCCCGCCAACAATCCAACCGCCACATAGGTGGTAAACTGGGGTGGAATAAAACCTGGGAAGATAAGACCCAAAATTATGCCAGCGCCAAGTCCTACCATTAATAAAATAGCCGTCATCCACTCCATCCTCCCGTCAGTTGGCCAAGGCCAATTCCGTATCCCCCTGGTAAGCAGGGATTATAACATTGTCCTTTTTCTCGACCGTAATATCGATATAAGGGGAGAGTACATCCACAAGCCCGCCACGCATGGTCAATGCATATTCTAAAACAGCGGGATCGCCAATGGCC
The DNA here is from genome assembly GCA_937905915.1 of uncultured Eubacteriaceae bacterium. Lineage (GTDB taxonomy): Bacteria > Bacillota > Clostridia > Oscillospirales > Acutalibacteraceae > Solibaculum. Next base: position 124 of record CALCVR010000183.1, on the reverse strand, counting down.
TGGATGACATAAGGCGGACCGTAACGTTTATTATTAATACTGACAGTGGTGCCCACGCACCGGATCTCTGAAGTAGCTATAATGCGTTCGCCATTGACGGATGCTGCGTCGGCACTTGAGGCAA
>CALCVR010000182.1 GCA_937905915.1 uncultured Eubacteriaceae bacterium | reverse complement strand
GCCAGCTTAAAGGAAGCGGCTCAGAAGGCGGCGGACAGTGAGTTTATCCGATCGATTCTGCCCAAAGGATATTTGGAAGCCTATTCCAGAACCTGAGCCCCGGCCAAAACAGCGGGAAGGAGGGAACATCTGTGCCTGAGCGGAAAGAACCCCATCGCGTGCTGATCGTTTCAAGCTCCAGCAAATACTCCAAGCTTCTGAGCGAATGCCTACCGGGAGCGCAGTACTACCCCGTCGATTGTATTGCTACTGCTGGAGAAGCCAAACGGCGCCTGATCAGCAGCCATTATTCCATTATCATCATCAACGCCCCTTTGGACGACGACTTCGGCGCCGGGCTTGCGTTGGACATTATGACTCAGTATCCCTGCGGCATCCTTTTGTTGGTAAAATCCGAGCTGTTTGAACAGACATGCTATCAGGTGGAGGATTCCGGCATCGTGACCCTTCCCAAGCCCACCTCCCGCCAGATGGTTTACAGCGCTGTCAAAATGCTGACGGCTGTCCAATCCAGAATCCAAGCCATGGAGCGGGAAACCGTTAGCCTCAAAAGCCGGATGGAGGAAATCCGTTTGGTAAGCCGTGCCAAGTTGGTTCTCATCGATCGGCTTAAGATGACCGAACCGGAGGCCCATCGATACATCGAAAAACAGGCCATGGACCGATGTGTAAAAAAATCCCAGGTGGCGCAGAGTATCCTGCACACTTACGAATAAACGCGGGCTCAGAGGGGGAATTATGCCATGAATCTAAAATTTACCAAAATGCAGGGCTGCGGCAATGATTATATTTACTTTGACTGCTTTGATCAGGATATAGAGCAGCCGGAACAGTTGGCTGTCCGGTTGTCCGACCGGCACTTTGGCATCGGCGGGGATGGTATTGTACTGATCTGTCCCTCCCAGGTGGCCGATGCCAAAATGCGTATGTTTAATCTGGACGGCAGCGAAGGCAACATGTGTGGCAACGCCATCCGCTGCGTGGGAAAATATCTCTACGACGTCCGGGACGTGGGCAAAACAAAGCTGTCTATCGAGACCAAGAGCGGCGTCAAGCATCTGGTCCTTATCCTCAAGGACGGCAAAGTGGAGTTTGTCCAAGTGGATATGGGCGTCCCCCAGCTCTCCCCACAAGAAATCCCTGTGCTGTTGGAGAGGGATCGTGTGGTGGATCATCCGGTGACCATTGGAGGTGTCCCCTACCGTATCACCTGCGTTTCCATGGGGAACCCCCATTGCGTCGTGTTTTGCCAAGATGTGGAACACCTTCCCCTTGATTCCATCGGCCCTCAGTTTGAGCAGCATCCTTTGTTCCCTCAAAGGATCAACACCGAATTTGTCCGGGTCATCGATGCCCATACCATCCAGATGCGGGTATGGGAGCGGGGCAGCGGCGAAACCTTTGCCTGCGGCACCGGCGCCTGTGCGTCGGTTGTGGCCTGCGTGCTCAACCGGTTATGTCCCATGGATCACGACGTTCGCGTAATGCTGCGGGGCGGTGACCTTATCATCCGGGTCGCCAAAGAGGGCGTACTTATGACAGGGGCTGCTGCCAAAGTCTTTGACGGTGTAGTACAAGTGTAAGGAGGTTTCTACCGCTATGGCAACCATAAACCAACATTTTTGGAATTTAAAAGAAAGCTATCTGTTTTCTGAAATAGCTGGCCGTGTCCTATCTTATCAGAAATCCCATCCCGACGCCAACATCATTCGCATGGGGATCGGCGACGTCACGCTCCCCCTTCCGCAAGCCGTTGTAGAAGCCATGCATAAGGCGGTGGAGGAAATGGGACATTCCCAAACCTTCCACGGTTACGGTCCTGAACAAGGTTATGATTTTCTCAAAAGAGCGGTGCAGGATTATTACGCCCAAAAAGGCGTCTCTCTGAAGTCGGATGAGATTTTTATCTCTGACGGCGCCAAAAGCGATCTGGGAAATATCCTAGACATCCTTGGGCAAGACAATACCGTCCTCGTGACCGATCCGGTCTATCCCGTGTATGTGGACACCAACAAAATGAGCGGCCGCTCCATTTTCTATGCCCAGGCAAACGAGCAAAATGGTTTTCTCCCCTTGCCTGATCCTAAGTTGACGGCCGATATTATCTACCTCTGCTCTCCCAACAATCCCACCGGCGCAGTATACAACCGGGAACAGCTCAAGACTTGGGTGGATTTTGCCAATCAAAACGGTTCCATCCTCCTGTTTGATGCGGCCTACGAGGCCTTTATCACCGAGGATCTTCCTCGCAGCATCTATGAAATTCCTGGCGCTAAGACCTGTGCCATTGAATTCTGTTCCCTCTCCAAAACAGCTGGTTTCACCGGCAGCCGTTGTGGTTATACGGTGGTTCCTTTGGAACTGATTCGTCAAGAAACCAGTCTCAATAAACTGTGGCTGCGCCGCCAAACTACTAAATTTAACGGCGTGCCCTATCTTGTGCAGCGCGGCGCCGCAGCAGTATTCTCTTCCGAAGGCCAACGGCAAGTGAAAGACCATATTAACTACTACCGTCACAATGCCCGGATGATTACCGATACATTAGATGAATTGGGCATCTGGTACACCGGTGGAAGGAATTCCCCCTACATCTGGCTAAAGTGTCCAGACGGTATGGATTCTTGGAGCTTCTTTGACTTCCTTTTGGAAAGGGCCCATGTAGTAGGTACTCCCGGACAAGGCTTTGGCTCTTGTGGCGAAGGGTACTTCCGTCTTACCGCCTTCTCCTCCCATGAGATGACCCAAAAGGCCATGGATCGTTTCAACTGTGTTCTCCGTAAACAATAATAGCTGTTACCTGGTATTGTCAATTAAAATATCTCCCTATTATTTTTCTCTTGAAGCGGGCTTCTCAGCATTGTGGGAAGTCCGCTTCCCTGTTGTTACGAAAACGGTTTTTGTCGCAGGCACTTGTATTCAAGGGAAAAATGTACTATAGTTTTAACCATAGTAGATCCTGGTGGAGTACATCCCTGTTTAGAAAGAGAGGTGCTTTAACTAGAGGTCGCAGTAAAACGTTACTGAGGGAGTGTAAACCATGCAGCAAGACATGATTGTGATCCTTGATCTGGGCAGTGAACAAAATACCTTGATTGCCCGCGACATCCGTTCCTTAGGGGTGTACACCGAAATCCATCCTCACGATATTACCGCAGAGCAGTTAAAATCGTTGCCCAATGTCCGCGGCATTATCCTAAACGGCGGCCCCAACCGGGTGGTGGACGGCGTATCCATCGACGCCAGTGACGCCGTATATGAAAGCGGCCTGCCTCTTTTCTGCGTAGACCATCCGGGGAGAGTAGCTCAGTCCATAGCTCATTGGCCTCAGGAGGAAGCCGCCCGTAAAGATCTACTAAGCCAATTTGTCTTTGACCAGTGTAAGGCTCAGAAAAATTGGAATATGGAAAACTTCATTGCTGATCAGATCGACTTGATCCGCCAGCAGGTAGGCGATAAAAAGGTCCTGTTGGCTCTGTCCGGCTGCGTGGATTCGTCGGTGGTAGCGGCTTTGCTTATCCGTGCCATCGGCAAACAGTTAACCTGCGTCCACGTCAATCACGGCCTCCTGCGCAAGGGTGAGCCCGAACAGGTGGTAGAGGTCTTCCAAAAGCAAATGGGCGCCAATCTGGTGTATGTAGACGCTACCGACCGTTTTCTTACTAAACTGGAAAACGTTGCTGATCCGGAGGAAAAACGCAAGATCATCGGCGCTGAATTTATCCGCGTCTTTGAGGAGGAGGCCCGCAAATTGGATGGCATCCAATTCCTGGGCCAGGGCACCATTTATCCCGACATTGTGGAAAGCGGTACCAAAACGGCAAAAATGGTCAAATCCCATCACAATGTAGGCGGGTTGCCGGAGGACATGCAGTTTGAATTGGTAGAGCCTCTTAAAATGCTCTTTAAGGACGAAGTCCGTGCCTGCGGCATAGCTTTGGGCCTGCCGGACAATATGGTGTACCGTCAGCCTTTCCCCGGTCCTGGGCTGGGTGTACGTTGCCTGGGAGCCATCACAAGAGATCGTCTCGAAGCTTTGAGGGAATCGGATGCTATCCTGCGAGAAGAATTCGACAAAGCGGGCTTGGCCGGCAAGGTGTGGCAGTACTTTACTGTGGTGCCGGACTTTAAATCAGTAGGAGTCCGGGATAACGCCCGTTCCTTTGAATGGCCAGCCATTATCCGTGCTGTCAATACTGTGGACGCTATGACAGCTACCATTGAACAGATCGATTGGGAAGTGCTTACTCGCATTACACAGCGTATTACTCATGAAGTACCTGGTATCAACCGCGTACTCTACGATCTTACTCCCAAGCCGGTGGGTACCATCGAGTGGGAATAATAGTGACGTTGTCTCTTTTCAAAAGATAATTAAGCTAAGAGAGAGAAAAAAGGTCATGGTTTTAAAACCATGACCTTTTTATCATATCTATCTTATTATGCAGGGAGAGGGACTTTGTTTCCTTTTTGCATCCACAGCACCGTATCCCGGATGGTCTGGAATAAATCCCGCGGTCGATAGCCCAGTTCACTTGTGGCTTTATCATGGGAAAATTTGTCGTTACTCTTGAGGGTATAAAGAGAATATCTCGTATACAAAGGACGCTCTTTTTTACGCTTAGCATACCACTGCATCATGGGAGCCGCCGCTTTGGCCATCCACATGGGCAATACTAGCAACCGTCTTCCCCCCGCTACCAGACGCACCATTTGGAGTACATCTTTAATCTCATAATGCCGGTTGGACAAAATGTAACACTGGCCGCTTTTCCCCTTTTCTGCCGCCAGTAAACACCCTTTTGCTACATCCCGCACATCTACGAAATCATATCCGCCATGAACACAAGCTGGTAGCAGACCACGTATATAATCGCTTACCATCTGGACCAGATGATTTCCAGAGTTATCATAAGGCCCTAAAATGCCGGAGGGATGCACTACCACAGTATTAAGTCCTTGCGCAGATGCATCCAATACTGCCTGCGTAGCTTCGGCCTTGGTTTTGGCATATCCCCCCACTACATCCTCTGCCGAGAAATGGCCAACCTCTTGCAGGACACAGGTCTTGTCTTTTTCCGGAATGGCATGGACAGAACTGACATACACCAATCTCTCCACTTGATACTCACGGCACAATTTAATGACCTGCTTTGTTCCCACTACATTGACGTCATAGAGCATAGGCGATATCTTTTCTCCGATGTCTACAATACCAGCTGTATGGATCACGATAATTTTTGATCTTTGGATGTCTTCAAAGAGCGGGCGCATGGTATCTATATAGCGCACATCCCCTTTGACATAGTGGACGTTATCACAGTCTTCAGCCTGCTGATTTGGGAGAATAAGGCCTCGTACCTCTTCGCCTTTCTGCCTCAGCATCCGGATTATAGTGCTTCCCAGATGGCCTGTGGCGCCGGTGACAATAAACACTTTCTTCATATAAATTAGACACCTCTTTTTGATAATACACACGGTGTTGAATTTCATCTCTAATTGTATTATAATTTTTTTGTCATGGGTCTTCAATGGGCACTTCCAAGGGAATTGAGACGATATCCAACATTTTCAACAAACTTTGTTGATTACCAAAGGCCGTTCATAAAATCTTGCCATTTAGGAGGGTTGTCTATGAGACAGGGAGATCATCGTACTCGCGTCACCAAAATGCTGATCCGCAAAGCTTTTACCGATTTGCTGCGGCAAAAACCCATCCAAAGCATCTCCATCAAGGAGCTCTGTACCCATGCCGGCATCAATCGGGGCACTTTTTATTCCCATTATACCGACATCTATGATTTGCTCAATAAGATGGAGTCGGATATGATGAAGGATTTCTTGGAGGCGTTAAAACCCCTTCTAGATCTGGACGACAAGGATTTGACCCCTCTTAAAATCACTACCAGCATTTTTCAATGCCTCAAGGACAATGCCGATTTATGCACCGTCACGTTAGGCCCTTTTGGCGATAAGGAATTTGCCGCCCGGCTCATCAATATCGGCCGGGAAAAATGTGTGGAAACCTACATGCGTTTTTTTGCAGGCGCCACGGCCAAGCAAATCGAATACTACTATGCTTTCGTCAGTTCCGGATGCATTGGCCTACTGGAAAAATGGCTTAGCGAAGGGATGGCTACAAGCGCGGAAGAGATGGCCTCTATGGCGGAATCCATTATGATGTTTGGCATCGGCTTCCTTCAGCAAAAAAGATAGTGCTGTTTTAAGATTTCTTTTGAATTAGGCAGGTCTTGTTCACGGTTTGCCAATGGACTTTTGTCGAAAAATCTTGTATAATAGTTTTTATTTCCAATCTTTTCGTCCTTCGTGAAAAAAGCTGTTTATCCGCTGGGCGTAACCGCCATTGACGACTTTTTGAAAAAGGAGACTTCAAAATGGCCTGGATTTTATTAGTTGTTTTTCTTTTATTTACCCTGTTTTTTCTTACCGGGAGAGGAACCTTTCTTCTTATTGGTTTCAATAGTCTCCCAAAAGAGGAACAAGCTCAGTATCGCACCAAATCCATGTGCCATGATTTTGGCGCTTACATCCTCCTCCCTTTGGATGTGATTTGGCTTTTGTCCTACTTTTTGTTAAAACAAGATGTTTGGATCGCTTTGCTGGTACTCCTTTATGTCATCTATCTTGTTGTGTGCGCCGTCCTCTTTGACAAACGGGGCGGTTTAAACTATTATCGCAGGGACGCCGCACGGAAAGCTCGTTCTAGACGTTTAAAGCAGCAGTGATATTTTTAAGTCGCTCTGAAAAGCTGCTAGAGTTAACGAAAATAATTGATAAAAGAGCTGGATTGATCCAATAAGGTCAATCCAGCTCTTTTGTTGCCTCTGTCACTAAGTTTATTTTATTATGGTTTGCTGATCTCGCAAATCGCCTGGGCTACTTCGGTGTGATCCCTCATACGGGCCAAATCGGCTAAACTGATAATACCCGCTAATTTGCCGTCCTCTACCACGGGAAGACGGCGGATTTGCTCGTAAGACATCATCCTCACCGCGTCGTCTACCGACTGATGCGGGGTGATATAAACCGTCCCTGTGGTCATGATATCCCCTGCCTTGACATGGCTTGGGTCCTTGCCTTGGGCCACACATCGCAACACAATATCCCGATCGGTCAGCATGCCCTTGATCTGACCGTTATCCACAACTGGGATGGATCCAATATTGTGTTGGCTCATAAGCTGAGCGGCCTTTGTAATTTGCTCATGAGACGGGACAGACACTACCCTGGTGTTCATCACTTCACTGACATAAGCCATACGTTTCCCTCCTGCGCAAAGTCTATTTTGTAGGCTTAGTATGACCTTTTTTTGCCAGGATTATACCAAGATTCCGTTCTATCACCGCCTTCCCTCTCCATTCCCAAGCTCTAGGAATCTCTACTTCTTCTACAGGATAGGAGGAAGCATAACATTCTGCAAAGGCAGGGATAGGATTGATCTTCACCGTTTGATTATATGGACACACCGTCTGGCAGGTATCGCATCCCCAGCACAGGCCATTTTGTGCAATCTTTTGTTCCTCTTCCGGGGTAAGCCCTTTCTTCTTTTGGGTGATATGGGATAAGCATTTGTCCCGTATAAATAGGTTCTCCTCCAGCGCCCCTCCTGGACACGCCCTCCGGCAAGCGCCGCAGTGCATGCAGTGAACAGGTTCTCCTCTGGCCGGAATCACCGGCAGGTCGGTGACGATCTCCCCAATGACGCACCAAGAGCCGTATTTCGGATGAATGAGCAAACCGTTATCCCCGATTACTCCCAGTCCGGCCAAGGCCGCTGTCCGCACCTCTGGAATGGGAGAATTATCTACAAAGGGCTCAAATGAAAAAGAAGGATAGTTTTCTTTTAGGAGACAGGCAGCTTTCTGAAGCAGCCCGCCCACCACATGATGGTAATCGGGTACCCTGGCATACTGACAGAGATTGCCCTTTTCCCCATTTACAAAGTAAGGGAACATCCCGATTAATATGGACCGCGCCCCTTCCATGAGCCTCTTTTGTGCGCGGCAGGGCAGGAGATTCCCGGCTACTTGGTCAAAAGCACAGCAGCCCCAGACGTCTGTCCCTGTGCCCTGAAGCAAATGGATCAGCTCGTTAAACTGGATTATGGTAGGTTCCTCCTTTCCATGGATTGGATACAGAAAAACCCGCCAGGCCCCCAACATCCGGGCCGGCGGGCTTTTTTCCTTTGTTTTCCCTTTTCTTTTCCGGGAAATAAGGGTTATGGTTCTTTGGCCGAACTCCTTACTTGGTCCGGCAAAAGGATCACGTGTTAAATTCGTTTTACAGTGCTCTGACCAAAGATCCGCTGGCCGACTCCTGTCTTAACCAACACCGTGGCAAGCGGCACACCCAATACCAAGCAGGCCGCCAATTCGCCAGCGCCTACTTCCACAAGCATGCTCAACCACAAAGGATGATTAAAGGCCACCGAAAGTTCCGCGCCGATGATCACCGCATTAAACAGCACCGGCGGCAAAACCGACAACACAGGTACATCCTTAAAGCGGACATTCCGCAGGGCATAGCTGCAAAGGGCTGCCAATAAAGTGGCCGCCGTGCCCAATACGATGTCCAGTGGACCAGCCACATTGAGGCCCATGGCCAGGCCGATAGTGTTGGAAATGAGGCAGCCTACCGCCAGGCCTGGAATGGCCGACGGGGTAAAGGCGGGCAAAATGGTTAGGGCTTCGGATATCCGGCATTGGAACAAACCATAGCTAATGGGGGATAATCCCACCGTTAGGACAGTATACAGCGCGGCGATGACCGCACCCTCCGACAACCGGCGCAGGGATACATTTTCTCTCATGATGACATTCCTCCGTAGTTTTCTTTTAGGTCAGGATGTTGCGACTGACCGGATGGATTCCCTCCATCCCAAGGGTCTATGGTAAAGAGGCCGCAACCTTTTTACGGGTGCGGTACCTCTGGATGCTCTTTGTACCAAATCTCCGGCATGAGGCAGTCCTCATTGACGGTGGCCTTGGATACATCCACACTGGCATCCTCGCCGGGACGCACTTTTCGTCCCACCGCCACAACACGGGCATCTTTAAAAATGTGCGAGCAGGAGGACAACATGACGATTTGATCGTCGCCTTGGACGTCTACCGGAATGTCGTAAAGGGAACGCTCTCTCAGTTCGTCCACAAAGGTGAGGAAGTCGCCGTCCGAGCTAAAGTCGGTACGTAGATAATCGAAATTAGGGGCGTGCTCCGGCAAGGTGCTGGCATAAAAAACCGAAAAAATCTTCCACTGGTTTTCCTCATCCAAGGTATCCATCTGGATCATCGGATGATTTTTGTAGTATTTAAGGGTTTTATAGTTCTCCAAGGCGCCAAACATCTGGCCGTTAATGAGGCGATGGCCGTATACAATAATATTCCGATCGGTACCATCCAATTTATTGCGGTAGTCAAAGAAGGGGGTGCCGTATTTACTATAATTGCCGTAAAAATCTTTATAAAGATAGTAGTCGTTGTCACCGGCCTGAACCACTGGATAATTCAAACCGGTATTTTCAATTTGTACCCAACCCTTAACGTCAGGATTCAGGGCATAGAGCTTTGCAAAGGAGTCCGGCACTCCTTCCGGCGTGGATACATCTTCCGACGGCTGGGGCCGGCTGGTCAAGTTAAACACATCCCACCACGGGGTTTCAGGCTGCTCCACCTGGGCGGTCTCCCCATAGAGGTCGGACAAGTTGTCATAGGCGGAATTGGCTTTCCACGGCACATAGACTTGGTCGTACAAAAGCCATCCTGCCGATCCTAAAAATGCAAGGAGCGCTATCAAGAAAAGCAGTTTGCTAAACACCTGCCCAGCGGAATCCCCCTTCCACGGAAGAATCTTCTGAAGGCCCTTTTTCTTAGGACCTCTCCCGGTAGGGACCGGTAAGGGGGTAATGCATTTGACAAATTTCTTGTTTTTGCCCTTCTTTTTCAAAGGCATGCAGTTGCCCATGAAATCCACATCGTCCACCAAATAAAGGCGCACCATGTCCAAAGCATGAGATGCCGCCACGTGCCGCACATACGACCGGCTGGCGCCGGCTACGCTAATATGCCGCGTCCAAATGCGTTCCTCATCGGTCAAGGCAATCCACACCGATCCGGCCGGTTCGCCGTTGGGCCCTCCTTCGGGGCCGGCATACCCTGTGATGCTGACACCCAAGTCCGACCGCGCTGCACGGCGGACACCCATGGCCATGGAACAAGCTGCCTCCTGGCTGACGGCGGTATACTTCTTTAGCAGCTTAGGCGGGACGCCTAATAGTTTGGTCTTTTTCTCATCCGAATAGGTCACAAAACTACATTCCATCACCTTGGAAGCGCCTGGAATATCCACAATGCGTTTGGCAAGCAAACCACCGGTAC
>CALCVR010000181.1 GCA_937905915.1 uncultured Eubacteriaceae bacterium | reverse complement strand
GAATAGCTTATTTTATTTTTTGTTTTTTAAAAAATATATTGAAAAATTACAAAAATATGCTATGCTAAAAATAACATAATTGCAGCTATAAAAGATGAAAAAGCGTATTTTTGCAGTAGCCTTTATTGCAGTGCTTGCGGTTGGTTCCTGTCTTACCAGTTTAGCAGGATCCCAAAGAGCAGAGTTTTATGCAGCAAATGTAGGGCATACATTTACCGTGAATTCCGGGCTTTACAATAGTAATTACACCTCCTTTATTTCGCCTAATACCTATGGCGAAGGGTATGTCCATGGAGTTCAGGTGAACGACGGCGGCATGACATGGGGAAACCAGCCCAATTTCTATTTGACCCGCTCTGGCATGAACAAAGTGGCTGACAATGCCTCCTGGAGCGGCTACGGTGTGAGAACCGTCGTTTATCCGGACTAACTGGAAACGATAGCTAAACCATACGTTCCCCGTCCATTTTTATCGATTCGGTCAATTTATATTAGAGAGGGGTATCACGATGAAACGAGCAAAGCGAATTTGGAGTATCCTGCTAATAGGCGCCATGGTGCTTTCATTTACCTCTTGCCAGCCACAGCCTGATTTGAACACCGTGGCGCAAAACAACACCGGCGTGGCAGTAAATGGCAACGGTGTAAATGGAGGATATTTTGCAAAGTTAGAGGATAACCTTTTTGCTTTCTACAATAGCTATTTGATGTATACCCTCAACACTCAAAGCGATAGCTTCTCCATCAACTGTGATGATCCCGCTTGTACACATGATAATCAACACTGTTCAGCTTGGTTCTATACCAAAAGCCTCAACTACATGACGCAGGATGACGAAAATTTTTATGTGGCTGACGCAGACCAGATCTTCCGAGGAGGATTTGAATCCAAAGAGGTTATTGCGACAGGCGAGTATGGAATGAGGCAGGACTATGGGACCTATTTGTTTGGGGATAAAGTGGCCTGTTTTACTGAGGACAAAGAGCTGAAGATCAAATCCATAGCAGATGATAAAGTGATTATCACCTACCCGGATTGCTCTGTGTCACAACACGGGATGAATAATTTCTTTTATTACAAGGACCACATCTACTTCTGCCGGAATAACTTCCAGCTGGTGCGGGGAGATTTGAAGAACCAAGAGCTGGAGGTGTTGAGCAAAGCGAGAGTGTCAGGCATTACCATTTATCAAGATGAACTCTACTACAAAGATACCGACACCAATAGCCTAATGCGGATGCCGCTGGAGGGCGGGGAAGCCAAAAAGGTCATTGGTCCTATCTATAGCTATAACATTAAGGACGACCGCATCTACTATACAACAGCTGTGTCGCCAGAGTTGTTTGTGTGCGGCATCAATGGGGAAAGCCCCACACAGCTGATGCATTACGGTGATATCCAAGAAGGAATTATAGGGATTTTCCTTTTTGACGATTGGGATCGGATCGTACTGCTGACCAATACGTTCAATCCATTTTATACGCTTAATTTAGATGGCACCGACCTAAAACAATACACCTTCCCAGACCCGTATTCATATTCATAAATGGTTGTTGTGCTGCTCCTTATGGTAGAGATATTAATTTCATAAAATTTTTGTCATTGAATTGGTACTCCGGAGGAGGGATGGCTTTGAAAAATCGCTTGTGTTTTTGGGCAGGGCTTATTTGCTTTGTTCTGCTTATAACGTCAGGATGCCAGCCGATTACCAATTTGCAAGTAGAGCAGAGATATCCCTGGGCTTCCTCAGGTGGGGATTCCAGTATGTCGGCCCCCAAAACGGAAACTCTTTCTGTGGGATTTTTCCCCGCCGAAATCAATGGGAAGACATTGGATCCTACATCACCGACGGTGTCCTATGAAGGGACCCCATTAAAATGCACTTATAATCTACAGCATCAAGGTAGTCGTCCAGTTCAATTGACAATGCTGATTACCGTCAATGGAATTCTTCAGCCGTTTCGTATGGAGAATGACACACAATCGCAGACTTCCTATACTATTCCAGTGGAAGAACATTTTTTTGAAAAAATTACTTTTTTTATTGATGATCCTGTGAACCTTTCAGCAGATAAGACCTCTTATGTAACCATTCATATTTTGGCAAATTACGATGATCTTCTGGATGGCGAAGAGGACAATGTACTCTATAATCTTAGCGTTTATCAGTGGTTTTTGATTCCGCCAGTAGAACCTCAATGGATTGCGGATGCGGAAGAACCACAAATTGCATCACTGGATCAAATAGAGGCAAAACAAAATGTTGTACCCAAGGCGGTTAATGAAGAATACCCGAGCTGCCGAGGAATTTTTCAGGAGAATTTGTTTTTTGATCAAGAGGGAAATCCTGCAATGCCGCAATATTTAACTTGTGATTCGGAGAAACAAATCTATTTGGCATTATGGCAAAACAAAAGTGGAAGATATCGCACGTTGATTTTGCAAGATGGGAAACCTTTGGCCGCTTTTGCAGGAGATTATTATTTGGATTGGGAGACATCAGGCCCGGAGCAGGATTGGGAAATTCCGCTTTCTTCCGACTTGTTGACTTCAGGAAAACATAATTATTACGCTATCACTTACGACCTAGACGCTCTGGAACAAGGGCTAGGTGAATGGGTTCATACTGTGGACCCGCCCTATACTATTGTAAAACCGTAATTTTTTATGTAGCCATCCGAAACACACCATACTTTTGGACTGAGGTGGTAATTGTGGAGCTTCAAGTGCAGCAAGTTACAAAACAATATTCAAATAAACTCGCACTAAAACAGTTTTCAGCTTCTTTCCAAAATGGCATTTATGGACTCCTAGGCCCCAATGGGGCAGGAAAATCCACTCTGATCAATATTATGGTTAACCTTATCCGCCCAACAAAGGGGCAAGTCCTGTTGGACGGGCGGGAAATTGGTTCATTGAAGGCATCTTACCGTAGTTTGATTGGATATTTGCCTCAGTCTATTGGAATGTATAAAAATTTTAGCGGTCGCGAAATGCTTACTTATTTTGCTGCGTTAAAAGGAATGCAGGATAAAAAAGAAATTGCAGGGCAAGTGGATCATCTGCTTGAGCTGGTCAATCTACAAGATGATGCAAAGCGAAAAGTAGGCCAGTACTCTGGAGGGATGAGACAGAGGTTAGGGATTGCGCAGGCCTTGCTTGGTCATCCGAAGATTGTGATATTTGATGAACCTACAGCGGGGCTGGATCCCAAAGAACGTATCCGATTTAAAAATTTAATTTCAGAGCTTGCTTCGGATAAAATTATTTTATTAGCCACGCACATTGTGTCGGATATCGAGCAGGTTGCAAATACTATATTACTGCTAAAAGAAGGGCAGCTTTTGTTACAGATCTCTTCCGGACAACAGGTGGACTTGCTAAAAGGAAAGGTCTGGATCTTAGAGACAACTCATCAAGAGTATGAGAAATTGGTTCTTTCCTACAAAGTTTCCAATGTCTCTAATCTAGGGGAAAATTTGAGATTGCGAATTGTTTCTGACCAATGTCCTTGTGAACAGGCGGAAGAAGCACTTCCCACTTTGGATGACCTATACATCTATTATTTTGGGGAGGCGGGGATATGAAAAATTACGTCCGCTTAACCTGCTATGAATGGAAAAGAATCTGGATGCAGCCAGTGGTGTGGGTGCTTTTGATTTTGTGTATGATCTATAGTGTTTATGCCTTTTCTGGCATTTCGGTTGATTCTGATGCCAGACAGGTATACGCAAAAGTAGGAGAGCATTTAACAGAAGAGAACTATCGGATTTTAGAGACAAATTTGCAAAAGAAGGAATCAGGCCAACGTGCTGTCACACAAGTCCAGACAGAGGAAGGTGTGAAACAATACATAGAGGTACCCGAATGGGGAGGACCTTATAATGTAGAATATCTAAGCCAAGCCCTCATTCAGGCTCAGGGGAATCCTTCGGTTTGAAGAAAATCGGATGGAGATGTTAGAACAAGCAAAAAATAATATGGGAAAATACCAAGGGATGAAAGGACAAGAGTATTCTTATCGATACAATGAAATGATCTACCGCCAAGCGGCTTACCGTAGCGAATTGGTGTGGATGGAAACCACTGGATGGCGTAATCTAACCCAGTATTTAGGCGTGATGCAACCGGTTAATCTTTTTGATCTAACAGCACTTTTATTGTGTATGGTGGCCTTATGTACCTTGTTTGCCAAAGACTATGAATTGGGGATTGCCCCTGTACTGCATACAGCGGCTAAGGGAAGAGGTACCCTTTTCTTTTCTAAAATAACAGCAGGTGTATTATTTTGTATTACGTCGCTAATCGTGCTTCGGCTAAGCTGTCTTATTACATTGTCCATTACTTGCGATTTATCTTATATCACAGCTCCTATTCAGAGCCTCAGCAACTTTCAAAATTGTCCCTATAATATTTCCATCTTAGGCTTTCTAGTTCTACAGTTTCTTATAGTAATTCTTTTCTTGATTTTTGTTTTTTTCGTGGGATGCCTTTTTGCTATTCTCGTGAAAAAAAGTTACGTTACATTGGGAATTCAGTTTGTGGTAGTGGCAGGACTGATCGCCTTATCCCTCCGGCCAGACGCAGCTCGGTATTTTAACGTGCTTACCAATCGGGCTCCCGATGAAATCCAAAATGTTACAAACCATTCTCAGGTTGGGCAACAGGACTTACTAAAAATTTTTGATCCGGGCATGGTAATGCGCATGAACGAGTATTTTGACCATTACGACTATGTCAATGTATTTGGATTTCCAATTTCTCGTTTGGCACTTATGTTAACTGTGTTGGGTTTCCTAACAATTGCTTTACTCTTGGTTTCTTGGTATGTTTATACCCATCAAAAATTGGAGCGTTCTTTTGCATTTCTTAAGAAAAGAGAGGAACGGCATGAAGAATCAATGCTTAATCCAGTTTGAGTGGCGTAAATTGTTGAGCAAATCAACCCTTCTCTTGTTGTTGGTTTTTCTTATAATCAAGGTTGTGTTCCTCTGGTTTACCACATTGCCGGATACCGATGATCAATTATATAAAGGGCTTATCGGACAAATTCAGGGAGAACTATCGGAGGAAAAAGGAGATTGGCTGGAACAAGAAAAACAGCATCGGGATGCCGTTATGAGCGGTTATCCACAGATGAAGGCTGACTACATCAAAGGTGAGATTAGTTATGAACAATTCCATCCTTATGATCTAGAATTTGAGTCTATTTCAAAGGAAAAGATAGCGTTTGAACGGCTCTATCAAAAGTATCGGTATTTTCTCCAAAAAGGAGAAGAACACCAAGAATTAATACAAATGTCAGAAAAAGGAGATGTCTATCTTCAAAGAAGTAGTCAGATCTCTTTGGAACAATTTATAAAACCCATGCTTTTCTTTTACGATACAGGGTGGGGAAAGGCTATTGGAGAAGGCACAATGGACTACTTCTTGCTGATTTTTCTGATGATGGTCTGCATTCCTTATTTTCTCAAGGAGCATGAATGCGGAATGGTGGACATTGTAGGAGTATCGGCCAAGCGGAATGTTCTATATGCTTATAAAACACTCCATATTTTATTATTTGGATTTTTATGTGCTGTGCTTTCCCAGGGAATTGAACTTATCTTTTATATGGCCCGATACGAGTTCCCTTGTAGTCAAGCATCCCTACAAAGCATAGAGGCGTTTGCAGCTTATCCGCATTCCCTTTCGGTTTTCTCTGCGGCTGTTTGCAGTATTTTCCTTCGTCTTTGTGGCATTATATCCTTACTGTTTTTTACATGCGCAGTTTGTATGCTCACGAAAAAAATTGTTGCGTCTTTGTTGGTCTATATCGTAGTGGTTTTCTTTCCAGCTATCGGTCAGTATTCCCTGTCGTCAGGTGTAACAGCCTATCTATTTCCTCACATTTTATCGGGAAGTCAGGTGTTTGCTTCCTACGAATTTTATAATTGGTTAGGATATCCCGTGCCAAATATATGGATCATGATGGCCTTCTATGTTATTTTGCTGGCAGCTTCTGTCTTTGTGATTTGGAAACGCTGCAATTGCTTAAAGTCGTAATGATCTAGAAAGAATGAAAAAAGTCTGGCGCTATTTTTTAGCGTCAGACTTTTTGTAATTTAAATATTTGTAGTTGTTTTTTAAAAGGAAGATCTATCCTGCCGCAGCAGATCCACAAAACTGTCCATATCTCCCGTCTGAAGGGCCAGTACTCCTTGATACACTCGCGTCGGATTGTTTAAAAAATGCTCCCGTATGGCTTCGGCTTGCATGCGGTCTCCAACCAACAGGGTAAGAGTCATCAAATCGTGTTTGCCGTCGGACACATGACAGGTGACCGCCACCCCATTTTCCCTGGTGACGATATCCACCTGGTTCTGACGTTCAATATTGCGGCGGGCCAAAAGCTGGACTGCCGCTGTCACCGCCCGTTCCCGGACCGAAAGGGGCAGATCGCTTTCCAATGCCACCGCTACCTCCCGGCCGGATTCCGTCACTTGGAGCATGATATCCCCTGTATCTGGATCCTGCGAGGAAGTGATATGTCCCCGTTCCATCAGATCGCCGATGGCCGCGTTGACTTCAAAAAAATTGGCTAAACCATTTTCATAAATGATACTGGTGATATGTTCCTGCACCATAGGCTGCCCTACATGACGAAGCATGTAACAAATAAGCAGCAAAATCTGGTGATAATCGATCAAGCCGCCGGGAGACACTCCGGCTGTAAGGGCCTCATGTTCCATCGCAAACACCGCCTTTCATCATACCAATGGCCGCCGGAAAAATTATTCTTGAGGGAGGCCAAATTTATAATGCTTGCGCACCGGTTTTTTGACCGACCATGTGCAGCTTAGACCAGCAGGGAAATACACCAACTGCCCAGCGCCAAACCGTACGGTTTCACCGTTGGCTGTAACTTCCACGTCGCCCTCCAGAAGATAGGCGGTTTCCGATTCGTCATAGCTCCAATCGAAGGTGGAGACGCCGCATCCCCAAGTGCTCCACTGCAAGATGCCACGGCTTTCGGCCTCCTGTGGGGTAATATCTTTAACAACAATTGAACTCATAAAAAAAGCCTCCTTTGTCCAGTGTTTTCTTTTATTTTACCAAGGTTCCAAGACGGTGTCAATCGAAAGGGAAAAGCGGTTGTCAAATGGGATGGCAGGGCTTATAATGAAAAGGTACCATTTTGAGAGATGGATTATTTGAAAGAGAAAGTGAGGCGGATCAGTGACTCCGCTTGAAATCATACAAAAAGCAGTGGAAACGATCCAGAGGGATGGGGATTATTATATCCCAGCGTGGTGGAATCGTCTGTCCACTCCCTTCCAAAAGGATGAAAACCGTCCTGGTGAAATAATAGTAGACCCTTGCCGCTACTATGGCGACTGTATTAAATGGATCTTGCAGCAGCCCCAAGAGCCCGTACAACCTAAGATAGACGGAAGCGTCATGTATTCCATGATGCCCCGGGCATTTACAGCATGGAGGCATGGCCGTGACGGACAGTGGGAAAGCGGGACGTTTCTCAAATGCATTGCCCTGCTTCCCCGGCTCAAACAAATGGGGGTAGATTTGGTGTATCTCCTTCCCATCTTTTTATCGAGCTGTGCCTTCGGCAAGGGGGAGCTTCCAAGCCCTTATTGCATTCAGGATATTTTGTCCCTTGACCCGGCCTTGGGGGATCCTTTAATCTCACAGGTGACGGTTGAGCAGCAGTTTGCGGCATTGATAGAGGCGTGTCATCGTTTGGGAATGCGGGTGGCATTGGACTTTGTCTTCCGCACAGCGGCCAGGGATAATGTGATGGTTCGGGAACATCCCGATTGGTTTTATTGGATCAAGGCTGAGTATCGGGATAACTTGCAGGCTCCAGGTATTCCGGGAGCGGGGCACCAGGTGGTGAGCCCGGACAATGTAGATGCCCTGTACCAGTCCCCAGAAATGGCCCGGTTTGTGAAATGCTTTGTAGATCCGCCCGAACAGGAGCAGTGGAACCAGGTAATTCAGGAGGCCGACCGGCAGGGCAGAGGCATTCTGGATGTGTGCATGGAGGCGCTTGGAATCTGTACCCTCACCGGCTTTGCCGATACCATCAACGATCCCCAGCCGCCCTGGACCGATATTACCTATTTGAAATTTTATTTTGATCCCAGCCCGGCAGCCCAGCGAAATCTGCCGGTAGGGCAGCTTCCCCCTTTTTTAGCGCAGGATGGGGTAAAATGCAGCGTGTTTGAGGGAAAGCAGCCCAACCGTCAGCTGTGGGAAACCATTGCCGGTGTCATTCCGCATTATATTACCCAGTACGGTTTGGACGGCGCCCGCATCGATATGGGGCATGCCTTGCCGGCGCCTCTTTACCGGGAAATTGTCCGCCGCATCAAGGCATGCAAACCGGATTTCTTATTGTGGTCGGAGGAATTTTCTCCACAAAATGCCTCTCGTGCCGCTCGGGATGGCAATCATTTTATCACAGGGGATCTGTGGGAGATTTGGAAGAACACCCCGCCTTCCCAGATAAACCGTCGCATTGCCGAGGGGCTTCGGTCGGTTTTGCCAGTGACCGCCGCGGTGGAGATGGCTGACACGCCCCGCGCCCCATTGATGGCGGGAGGGGAAGAGAAAGCCAAAGCCATCTTCCGGATTTTATCCCTGCTTCCCAACAATGTCCTTCTCATCAATAACGGCCAGGAGCTGGGAGAGATCCAGCCTATGAATTTGGGGTTGTGCAACGATGAAAACGGACGATTTGTACTGCCGCCTCACCATCCTATGTATGGCAGACTGGCATTTTTTGATCAGGTGCAGTTCGATTGGATCAATGAGGATATCTCCAAAAGGGTCCAGTGGATGAGCGAGATGACGCAGCTTCGCCATCGTTTTGCCGGATGGCTCCAGGACAAAGATGCCTTTTGCTGGGAGATGCTGGAGAAAAAAGGGGAACAAACCGTCCTTTTGTACCGGCGGGAGGAAGGGACATTAGCGGCTGTGGTCAACCGCGGCCCCAAAATGCAGCAGGTGGATTTTACAGAGTTTTTTCCGGAAAAACAACGCGTTCAGGTGGTAGCCTGTGATGGTTTTACCTTAAAAGGGCAAGATAGAAGCGGAGAACTTCAGGGATTTGGATTTGTATTATTGGAGTCAAAGGAGGAAACACGATGAGCAAAAAACCGTTGTGCGCCTATTTTTGTATGGAGTATGGGTTAGATCCCTCTTTTAAGATTTATTCCGGCGGCTTGGGCATCCTGGCGGGCGATATTTTAAAAGCGGCTCACGATCTGGAAATGCCGATGGTGGGGATGGGTATCCTGTGGCGTCAGGGCTACAATCGCCAGGTTATCCATGAAAACGGCCGCCCCATGGACTGCTTCCCAGAATACCGGTACGACTTCCTGAAGGACACCGGAGTAGAGGTGTCGGTGGACATCCGCGGACGAGAGGTGAAGGCCAAGGTATGGCTGTGCGACTGTTTTGGAAATGTTCCCCTTTATCTTCTGGACACCAATCTTCCAGACAACAACGACAGCCTCCTTACCGGTCAGCTCTATGGATGGTTTAATGAAGAGCGCATCGCCCAGGAGATGATCCTGGGCATTGGCGGCGTCCGCGCCCTGGAGGCCTTACACATCAACCCCGATCTCTATCATTTTAACGACAGCCATCCCGCCTTCGCCGGCCTGGAGCTGATCCGCCGTGAGATGTAGAAGGAAAATGTTACCTTCCAAGAGGCTAGGCAATCGGTGCGCAGATCCATTGTATTCACCACCCATACCCCTGTAGAGGCGGGAAATGAGGTTCATTCCCACGACCTGCTCCAGTATATGGGCGCCTACAACGGTTTGGACGAAGAGGATCTGGTGGATCTGGGCGGCGATCCCTTTAATATGACGGTGGCCAGCTTGCGCATGAGCTGCATGGCCAACGGCGTGGCCCAGCTTCATGGCGAGACAGCCCGGAAGATGTGGGCGAGGGTAGAGGATTCTGCTCCTATTTTAGCCATCACCAACGGCGTCCACAATGGGACATGGCAGGATGCGGATGTCTATCGAGCTTACCGGGAGGAAGGGGATTTGCTGTCGGCCCATCAGGCGGCCAAGTGGCGCATGATCGACGAGATTGAACGGCGCAACGGCGTCCGGCTCAAGGAGGATGCCTTGACCATCGGATTTGCCCGCCGGGCGGCGCCTTACAAGAGGGGAAACCTCATTTTTGGCCGGATGGAGGTGGTGGAACCTCTCCTCAAGGAGGGAAAACTCCAGATTATCTTCTCCGGCAAAGCTCATCCAAACGATCTTACCGGAAAAGAGATTGTAGCAGAGTACTACGCCATGTCCCAAAAATATCCGGATTCCATTGTCTTTGTGCAGGACTACGACATGACGGT
>CALCVR010000180.1 GCA_937905915.1 uncultured Eubacteriaceae bacterium | reverse complement strand
TACAATACCGTCTTTCACGTTCAAAGTCAGCTTGCAGGCGCCCTGCTGGGGTGCACACCAGCCCACGCCATGGGACAAACCGGAAATGTCTTTAATTTCATAGGATTTGACCCACTTGCCTTCCTCCGGGATGGGTGCAGGACCATGATGAGGTCCTTTTGCGACAGTGCACATCTTTTCCACTTCTTGGGAATAATTCATGTTTGTGCTCCTTTCGGTTTTATTGACAATTATTGTCGGTCTCACTCTTCCAATTATAATCAGATTTTTTGGAATTTACAAGGGGTTACCCTCCAGTTTCTCTGACGAATTGAAGGACACTCTTCTCCGAAATTTAGACAAAAGAACTAGTTCTTGCCCTTTTACCTTTTTCTGTGTAGCAAAAGCCCTAGGATAACCCCTACTATCGCACCGCCTATGGGAATCAGTTGACTTATAATTTGGCTGGACGCTTGAAAATACGTCACTTCTTGCCAGAGATACAGGGAAAACACCAAGCCTGAGATCAGCGGGATTTTTCCTCCTTGCAGGCTAAAGACAACCGTTAAAATGATTAGCATCAACATGAAACATCCATTGCCCATCCATCCTGTGACGCCCGATAAAATTCCCAACAATCCCGTGACACCAGCCGTCGCCGCCAAAAGAACAATGAATTTTCCCGGTCCCATTTGTTCTTCCACCTGGGGAGCTAGAAGCAAAAACATCAGCCAATCGCTGATAAAGGCTGCCCCGCTGCTCCCTAGAACAAAGCTAAAAAGGCGAACATATTGGGCAGGATCGGCAAATGACGTTTTCGTGAGGGAAAACCAGTCCCGATAAAATGGCGCTTCTCCTTCCCCAGATAGTAAAAACGCCAAAAGAGCCAACAGAAACACTACAAGCGTAACCGGAGCTTGGAAATCCAGCCAGATGTGTTTTTCCGAGACTTGTGCGTGTTTTCTCTTTGTAGGCATAAATAAGACCCTTTCTCTTTTACAAAAATCTATGGTTTCTTTATTGTAGCCGACAAAGCTTTAAAAGTCACCCTTCTTTTTTATCTTTCTCATGCCCGCTATCTATAAAGGGCAGGCTACCTAAAAGCAGCCTGCCCTTGCTTTGTAACTGTAAAAATATTGCGTTTAACCGGTGATGATAACACTATCCTCCACCGAATCAGCCGATACTTTTCCTTGGCTGTTGACCCCATGGAAGGAAAGCACTCGGAAACCGGCTGTTCCAACCGATATGGAAATGGTAAAGAGACGCCGATCCCCCCGATCCTCGTATTGTCCTGCCGGGCTATCGATATATCGCCCCGTCTCACTGCGCACCATAATGCCTTCGGTGTTTTGATCGGTCCATATCTGGACGGTAAACCATTGGCCTGCAACCGCCTGACCAGTCTGGATATGGGCTTCATATACCGCTGCCTCAGGTGCATGAGGAACGGTCATGGCAACGTTAAATTGAGCAAGATCGATCCACATGCCGCCTTTGCGAGCCTTCACCTGAATGGTCCTATTTCCCTTGGTACCGATGGATGTCTGCAGGGTCCAAATCTTTTTGTTCCCTTGGATCATGCTCTTAATGTGGCTGATGCTCAGATAACGCCCGTTTTCGTTATAGAAGGTGATACCTTCAGTTTGTATATCGGTTTCAGCCGTCACAGTGATGGTTTCATTCACTTCATAAGTGTTTTTATCGGTAGTAACCACTGTTTCCACCGGTGCCGGCGGCTGGGATTCCACGATAAACAGGGACTCCACCGCATCCAACTTAAGCTTTACTTCGGTCACCTTTTGTCCGTCCTGTGTCACAACCTTGTAGTCGGCCGGAGTTTGGGTTCCGGTGTCCGGATCCCACACGGCAGGAGACTTCAGTTCACCCCGGATGCGCACGGTGGTATCCACCGGTGTGTTGCTGGAATTGGCAAAGTAATAGATGCTACGCTCATCCTTCACCTTGTGGATATAACTTAGATTTCCGCCTGATACCGCTCCTGCATCCAGCTCCACATCGTAGACCGGCAGCACTTCGTCTAGAACCTGGGAGAGCTTTGTCTCAAATCCGGATTTGATGAAATAAGCCTGTCCACCCTTTTCATTAGAATTTTGGGCGTCCTGGTTTGCGTCTGGGGAAACGCCGAACATCTCTTCAATGATACGGCAAACCTCTTCATTCTCCGAAGCCTCGATACCGCGGGACGGAAGCTGCGTAGTGGCGATGACTTTGCCGCCGTTGTCATAAAACTCTTTGATCTTCTGGAGATTCGACAAACTGATGACCTTGGTGCCTGGGATGACAAACACCTTAAACTGCTCATAGTTAACTTCATTGGATAAATTGAAGGTATCGCCCTCCACCGAGCATTTTTCATCAATGACGTCGGGATGGAGATAGGTAAAATCGCGACGTGCCGTTAGGGACAAGGTCTCCCCTACCCGCATATAGTCGGCATCGCCGGGGTTATTCTCTTTCTCATTAAAGATAAAGCAGGATTCCAAGTAGTCGATGGGATATAGCATAGCGATATCGGCTACATGGCGGCCGTCTTGTAACATGGTGTTGAGACGGGCCATGTAGGTATTAAACTGGGGGAGGTCCTCACTAAACAAGGGATTACGATAGGAAAGCTCCGGCTGATAGGTCACATTGGCCGGATCGTCGTCATACCAAACAGCATGGGGGACGATGAGGTTGATGCCCTTGGCATACTGATCCATGGCGCTGCGGTAAAAATCGGTGCAGTCCTTGCTGGGGAAGACGCCGAAGGATTCCGACATGACCTTGCCTTTATCCCAGTTATAGGCCGAGGAGGAGATAATTTTATAGGCCTCCTGGCTCTTGCCCACATAGTCGATAACATCCACACCCGGGATGGCCTGTTCTTTAAAAACCTTCATCAGGTCGCCGTGCAGCCCCACTGGATTGGTCCATTCTTCAAACAGCATATGGCCGGTCAGCTCAATGCCGTGGTCCTCGCACCACTGGTTGACTTGGCCGATGTAGGAGGTAGCAAACAATTCTGTTCGGACATACTGGAGCTTATTGCGGGCCTCGTCGGTATCCTCACCGATGTCGTACCACAAAGCTGGATAGTTAAGGACAGGGCTTTCTCCTTCATAAATCTTTTCATACTCTTCATTGAATCCTGGAGTCCAAAGGCGGGCTCCTTGCGCTCCATAGGGAGTGCGGCCACCGGCCGGCCAGAAGGATGGCTCGTCAAAAAAAGCGGTGGTGATGGTGCCGTTGTCAAAGTACTTCTTGAAACGCTGATAATAGGCTTCGTAAGTAATATCAATAAACGCCCGGACCGAATCGGGATCCAGGTAATCCATTCCATTGTTGCCGTCCACCACGCATATAAAAGCCATAACCTTCCAATTGCCTTCGGGGACGGTATACTCCAAGTAGGAGCCGTCGTAGGGTTTTTCCTCCGGCTGTTTTGGCTGGATCTTCTCCCCTTGGTCATAAGCTTCTATCTCCCAAATAGTGGGGCAATAGTCGTTGGTATTCCTAATATACAGACGGATGCGGGAGGTCTCCACCGGGTCAAAGTTCAAGGCGACGCCCTCTTCTCCGATAGAAGTGCCTGAAGCCGCTGTTTTCCAGTCTCCATCCTTCCAATACTGGATCTCATAATCGGTGATTCGGTTGAGATGTTCGTAAATCTTGACGCTGTCTACACTGCGCACTTCGCCAAAGGCCATCTGGAGCCAATGGGGATTGGGCACAAAATCGCCGGCGTTCCAGCGGGTGGTCATATCGCCGTCAAAGGCTTTGTCAGCATCGTAGTCTTTCCCATAAGAACTGGAGGCGGTGTAAAACTTCCCGTCCTCCACAGTGGGATCCTCTTCCTGTGGGGGCACCTCTAACTGCTGGCCGCCGCAGAACAGCTGGAATTCACTGATGGAAGCGCTATCTTCTGTCACCCGCTTGATCTGAAGGCGTACAAACTGAGAGGTCACCTGGTCAAAACTATGGTCTACACCGGCGTCGGTGATCTTTTTGCCGTTGGCAATCTCCTGCCAAGCGGCTGTTTCATCGTCCCAATACTGCAAAACATACTTGTTGGTTCGGTGAAGCTGAGGATTTTTATCCTCGTAGATTTTAATCTGGTCAAAGGCCTTCTTTTCTCCAAAATTGATGAGGAGATATTGATTGCCGCCCGACCGGGATTCGGAATTCCAACGGGTGGAAAGGTCCCCGTCCACCGCCTTATCGGCTTCGTAGCCAGGGGACACGGTATAGGTGCTGGAAGCAGAGATGCCCAATGGTTCCTCATAAGGATCGTAAGGCTTCGGAGGTAAAATGGTGGCGTATTCACTGATATCCACCCGCTCCTTGGTATCGGTATTCATGGCTACGGCACCCATAAAAGTGCCGTCCGGCAGATTAAGACGTACTTGTTCCCCATTGGCACCGTTGGCTTCGTACTTGTCCAAACGTTTGGTAGTCAAGTCGGGATACTGCTCTTCCAATAATCCGCCTGCATTATAGCTGGGGAAACCGTTTTCATCGTAAAGGGAAAACTTCATCCCGTACTTGCTTCCTTCGTCCAGAGCGGCTTCATACATTTCAAAATAATCGTCATTAAGATAGTCCTCCAGCCAATTGGGCAGAATACCAAACCCGCTGTATCCAGTTTGTTCATAGGATTCTCGGACAATTTCCCGCACCTCATCGGTAGTCATGTCCTTAATTTGGGTGTTCCAAAACCACAGAGGGGCCGGTTTTTTATCCTCGGGCGGCGTTTCAAATTGTTCAAACAGCGTGTCGTTTTGGGTCTCTTCGGCAGAAATTCCCGGTGTCATCTGCATGCAAAGGCAGATCACCAAAAGAAACGCCACAATCTTCGATATCCTTCTCATATTTTTCCTCCATATACTTATTTTTATGCAAAGATTATAGCAAAGTCTAACACTAATTTATAAATTACGTCAATAGTTTTTCTTAATTAAAATTTATTATTATTTATAATAACGCAATTAAATCTTTTTTATTTGTATATTTTCCCAATTGAACTTTTATTGTTTTATCTTTTCTATTTTGACTTAACAAAACATACGCTTTATTTTCATTTTAATTTTTTCTTTATTAAAGCGATTTGACCGGTTTTTTCTCAGAAAATTGCCTTAAAATTTACCTTTTCTTTGTATAAACGGCCTTGCATTGGACAAGAAATTAAGGTAGAATATGGGTAGATATTGTTTGTTAATTTAACAACGATCAGAAATGAAAGGGTGTTCCTACTTATGTCAGCTTTGAACAAAAAGACCATTGAAGACATCGATGTCAATGGCAAGCGCGTACTCGTTCGCTGCGACTTCAATGTCCCCTTTGATGCAGAGGGCAACATTGCCGATCCTAAGCGTATTACCGAAGCTCTTCCCACCATCAAATATCTCGCTTCCCACGGCGCCCGTGTGATCCTCTGCTCTCATCTGGGCCGTCCCAAGGGCGAGTTTAATATGAAATATTCTTTGGCTCCTGTGGCCGCCTATTTAACCAAGGTTTTGGGTCAGGATGTTAAAATGGCCAAAGATGTTGTAGGCGAATCGGCCAAATCCTTGGCTGCCGAGCTCAAAGACGGCGATATTATGCTGATCGAAAACTTCCGCTTCCACAAGGAAGAGGAAAAGAATGATCCTGAGTTCTCCAAGCAGTTGGCTTCTCTGGCTGAGATCTACGTCAACGACGCTTTTGGTACCGCGCTCATTCTTCCACTACCGGCGTGGCTTCCTATCTACCGGCCGTTTGTGGTTACCTGATCCAGAAGGAAATCTCCATCATGGGCGGCGCTCTGGAGAATCCGAAGCGTCCCTTCGTCGCCATTCTGGGCGGCGCCAAAGTTTCCGACAAGATCGGCGTTATCAATAACCTCTTGGATAAAGTTGACACCTTGATCGTCGGCGGCGGCATGGCTTACACCTTCTATAAGGCTCAGGGCCATCACATCGGCACCTCCATCTGCGAGGAAGATAAGCTGGAGCTGGCCAACTCCATCCTGGCTAAGGCCAAGGAGAAGGGCGTCAACTTCTTGCTGCCCATCGACAACCGCGTAGGTAAGGAATACAAAGAGGATACCGACCATCAGGTCGTCCATTCCACCGAGATTCCCGAAGGCTGGATGGGTCTGGACATCGGCCCTGACACCGAAGCTGCTTATGCCAAGGCCATTGAAGGCGCTGGCACCGTTGTTTGGAATGGTCCTATGGGCGTCTCCGAA
>CALCVR010000179.1 GCA_937905915.1 uncultured Eubacteriaceae bacterium | reverse complement strand
TCACAGAGAACTTGAAAAATACAGGATAAAATCCTATAATAGAACTAGACTATTATAGGATAGTTAAAATACAGAAAATAATGCAAAATTTTGGTTTGAGCTTTGAGAAAGGTGGGACTTCATGGATCACATCACATTAAAGATCACCGGTATGAGTTGTGCTGCTTGTTCGGCTGCGGTGGAAAAAGCCCTGGGTAAATTAGAAGGCGTCTCGCGGGCCAGCGTCAACCTGCCGGCGGAAAAAGCGACGATCGAATACGATTCCAGCATCATCACCCCGGAAAAAATGGTGGAGGCAGTGGAGCATCAAGGTTTTGGCGCCCAGATTCCTAAGCATACTGCCAAAACATCCTTCCAAGTCACCGGCATGACCTGTGCCGCTTGTTCGTCCGCAGTGGAACGCGCACTGAGTAAGGTGAAAGGCGTCTCTTCGGCATCGGTCAATCTTCCTGCTGAAAAGGCTACGGTGGAGTACGATCCCGATCAGGTGACGGTGGAACAATTATTTGAAGCCGTCAGGGAAGAAGGATACGGCGCCGCCGCTCCCAACCGCTCCACAAAGGTGACGTTAAAAGTGGGCGGCATGACATGTGCATCTTGTTCAGCCGCAGTGGAACGGGTGTTAAACAAAATCGACGGCGTCTCAGAAGCTACCGTCAATCTGGCCGCTGAAAAGGCGACCATTCAATACGACCCGTCTAAGGTATCCCTCTCCGACTTAAAGGAAGCCATCCAAAAAGCCGGTTTTGAGGCTTTGGACATCGCCAAAGACGCTTTGGTGGATCCGGATGAGGAACGCCGTCAATTGGCTCCCAAACGGCACAAGCATCGTCTTGTGGCTTCCATCGCTTTGACGGTCCCCTTGCTCATCATCGCCATGGGCCCCATGATCGGGATGCCCATGCCCTCCTTCTTCTCCCCGGAATCCACGCCTTTGGCTTATGCCATTGTCCAGATGGTACTGTGTTTGGTCGTGTTGGTGATTGGGCGCAAATTTTACGTCACAGGCACCAAATCCCTCATCCGTCTGCACCCCAACATGGACTCCCTTGTGGCCATCGGTACGGCGGCGGCCTTCGGCTTCAGCCTCTATTCCACCTTCATGATCGCCGGCGGCTCCATGCACCATGTCCATGAACTGTATTATGAATCGGCCGCCACCATCGTCACGCTGGTCACCCTTGGCAAATACCTGGAGGCCCGTGCAAAAGGCCAGGCCAACCAGGCTGTCAAGAGGTTGATGAACCTCGTCCCGCCTGTGGCCATTGTAGAGCGGGACGGACGTGAAGTGGAAGTCTTATTGGAAGACGTCCAGCTGAACGACATCCTGATCCTGCGTCCCGGCGACCGTGTGCCGGTGGACGGCGTCGTCACCGAAGGAGCCACCTCCATCGACGAATCCATGCTGACGGGAGAAAGCCTCCCGGTGGAAAAAGGGCCCGGCGATGCCGTCACCGGCGGCAGCCTCAATAAAAACGGTTCGATCCGGTTTAAAGCTACCCGCGTCGGCCAGGATACTGCCTTGGCCCACATCATCCAGATGG
>CALCVR010000178.1 GCA_937905915.1 uncultured Eubacteriaceae bacterium | reverse complement strand
AAGGAGGAAGCGTAATACTGGGCAATGCCTACCGGGGAGAAGCTGCCGGTGATCATATAGAGGATACCCCAGCTGAGTAAAACAAATACAAGCCCTATGAGGATGCCCATCAGCCTGGGGGGAAGTTTTTGGAGGACGCCGGTAAAGATGAGAAGCATAATGAGGGGGATGATGATGAAAAAGGCGCCGCCAAACAAAAGGCCCACATTGCGGCTCTGGCTGGGGATGTAAGCCTCCTGAGGATTGTCGGGATTGTACTTGATTTTAATCGAGGTGCCGATTCCCGGGACAAAACTGGTCCCGCCCTCGGTGGTGACGGTATACTCCTGGCCGCCGACATTATAATTGTAAGTCAGTTGATAGGTGGCGCTGTGCTGTTTTTTCCGAACGGCATCGTACTCCGGCCCAGAGTATAGGTTGTAGTCCAAAAGATAGCCTTCTGTAGTTAGGTAATTCCCTGTTTTTTCGCTGGTGTCCGCAGTTTCGCCGATACCTAGATAGAGCATCCAGACCCCGGCCAGCATACAGACGATAATCAAAAACCAAGCTACGATTTTAGCACCCTTGGGCATATAAAAACCACTCCTAACAAGATCGTTTAATTTTTTTCATTATACCTCTTAGCGCCTGTTTTGTCACGGTTTTTTCATGCCTTTAAGAAACAAAACATACAAGGTACGGGCAAATCCATACCTTGTATGTTTTACTTGCTATGGGGTCTTTAGCTGGATTATAGGAAAAGAAAAAATCAGGCAAAGGAACGGGCCTGCAGGGATTTCCATTTGCGGATGCACCAATGGACAGCCCGTTCCACCCGCTCGAAAGCCCAAAGTACCGCCCGCATGGTGGGATAGCACAAAAGCAAAAATACAACCAACACCAAAAATTCCTGGAAGGTCAAGGAAATCAGCGAGAAGAAGGCGCCGAAGGCCGTAATACAAAGGAGCATACCGGCGGCCATGGATACCCAGATAAGAGTACGTTTCCAGTCGAGAGGCTTGCATACCTGGAAGAGCACCAAAAGTCCCACAAAGCTCAGGCAGATGCAGGCCATAGTGGAGAGGGTGTCAGTGGAATAACCGTAGGCAAAGGCGAAAAGCTCGACGCCTAAAATGATAAAGAGACTGGTAAGCCCGCCTGGACAAGCCTTGCGCAAGACGTTGCCCATAAAGGAACCTTGAACCAAGCTCTTGTTGGGTTCCAGGGCCAGGAAGAAGGCGGGGACGCCTATGGTCAAAGCGCTGATGAGGGAGAGCTGGAGGGGGACCACCGGATAGGGGAAGCTGGCAAAGATAGAGATAACCGACAAAAGGAAGGAAAAAATATTCTTGACCAAAAAGAGGGCAGCGGCACGCTCGATGTTATTGATGACGCGGCGGCCCTCCATGACGATCTTGGGCATGGAGGAAAAGTTGGAATCCAGCAAAACCAATTGGGCGGCCTGACAAGCGGCGTCGCTGCCGGAGGCCATGGCGATGCCGCAGTCGGCATCCTTGAGGGCCAGGACGTCGTTGACGCCGTCGCCGGTCATGGCCACGGTATGCCCGGCCTTTTTGAGGGCCTCGACGAACTTGCGTTTCTGGTCAGGGGTGACGCGGCCGAAGACGGTGTATTCCTCCACCGCTGATTCGATGTCCTCCTGGGTTTTGAGGAGGGTGGCGTCGATGTAGCGATCGGCGCCAGCGATGCCGGCCTTCTGGGCAACTTGGGAGACGGTCAAAGGATTATCGCCCGAGATGACTTTGATTTGGACATCCTGTTCCGCAAAGAAGCGGAAGGTTTCCGGGGCTTCCTCCCGGATCTTGTTAGAGATGAGAACAAGGGCCATGGGAGTGATGGGGCCATCGAATTTGCCATCGGCTAGCTCACCCTGGCAGGAGGCCAAGAGCAGGACACGGCTGCCTTGAGCCGAATGGGGTTCCACCTGCTGCCGGATGGACTCATACTGTTCCTTCAGAATAAATTCTGGGGCGCCTACCACAAAGGTACCCTGTTCTGGAAAGGCCACGGCGCTCCACTTGGTGGCCGAGGTAAAGGGGACGACTTTGGAGGCCTGCCAATTAGAAGGGTCAGAGAAATGGGCTTTCATGGCCTTGGCAGTGTCGTTGTCCAAATCCATGTTGGTGTAGAAGGCATCCAAGATCTGGGTGACTTGTTCTTTGGAATAGGTATCGGGATCCAAAAGGATCAAATCATTGACCTTCATTTCAGGCTCGGTAATGGTGCCGGTTTTGTCCACACAAAGGACATCCACTCGGGCCAAGGTCTCGATGCAGCTCATTTCATGTACTAGGGTTTTGTTATAGGCCAGGCGGATGACGCTGACAGCCAAAGCTACGCTGGTCAAGAGATAGAGGCCCTCAGGGATCATGCCGATGAGGGCGGCCACGGTGGACACCATGGAATGTTCCAACCCCAGCTGCAAAAAAAAGAACTGTTTGCAAAAGAGGATAATTCCCAAGGGTATGAGGGTGATGCCGATAACGCGGATCAGCTTATCCAAAGAGGCCATCATCTTGGACTGGCGGGTTTTGATGTTGCTTTTGGCCTCCAGCGTGAGCTTGGCGGCATAGGATTCGGCGCCCACCCGTTC
>CALCVR010000177.1 GCA_937905915.1 uncultured Eubacteriaceae bacterium | reverse complement strand
TGTTCCGTTACGATCCCAGACTGGCCGACCAAGGCAAGAATCCCTTCACACTGGATTCCAAAGCTCCTACCGCTAGCTATCGCGACTTCATCCTCAGTGAAGTTCGTTACAGCAGCTTGACCCGCGCCTTCCCGGAGCGTGCTGAGAAGCTGTTTGACAAGGCTGAAAAGGATGCTGCCGATCGTTATGAGCATCTGGTACGTCTCTCCAAATTGTACGATCAGGAATAATTATTACGATTTATAATTGATTTTCCATGATAAAACCCCCGATTCCAATTTGGAACCGGGGGTTTTTATACAGCGCGGTTGTAGGAGGAAGAAGAAATGTGGTTTAATTGCCTGATGGTAGGACTAGGAGGATGCGTTGGAGCAGTGGCCCGCTATTTGTTGGGACAGATTCCATTGGGACAATCAGCATTCCCTTGGATGACCTTACTCATCAATTTCGTAGGAGCCTTTGTGATTGGGATTGCCGCCCAAATGGCAGAGCAAACCGAATTGCTTTCAGCACATACCCTGCTGTTTGTAAAAACCGGGGTATGTGGAGGATTCACCACTTTTTCCACCTTTTCTTTGGAGGCCTTTACCATGCTGGAGGAGGGAAATAGGTGGCAAGCGGCAGTCTATGTAGGGCTTAGCGTCATGTTGTGTCTACTGGGCGTCTGGGTTGGCAAAATGATAGTACGAACTTTGGCCACAGCATAACAAGATAAATCACCAATGCAAAAAAAGACCCCCGCAGCTAAAGAAAAAGCTGCGGGGATCTTTTTTGCATTAGTTCAGAGGAAGGCCGCGTTTTAAACGGCTTTCAGCCATGGCGATAAACTGACGGGCCGCACGGGGGGAACGTCCGCCTCGTTCCAAAGCCCAGCGTTCGGCATGAAGGTCCAGCTCTGTGAGATCCACATCCAAATCCCGGTCGGCAGCCAGGGCGTGAACAATGTCCAAATACTGGCGCTTGTCCGGGGAAGAGAAGGTGATGGATAGTCCGAACCGGTCGGAAAGGGATAAGGTTTCCTGTAAGGTGTCGGCCAGGTGGAGCTCGTCGCCTTCTCGGCTCTGGAAGGTCTCCCGAATGAGGTGGCGCCGGTTGGAGGTGGCGTAAATAAGGGTGTTAGCTGGACGAGCCGCCAATCCGCCTTCTAGCACAGCTTTGAGGGCGGCATAGGTGCTGTCGTTTTCGTTGAAGGACAGATCATCGATAAAGATGATAAACTTCAGCGGCACCGGTGCGATCAGCTGGGTCAGACGGGGAAAATCGCTGAGGGATTCCCGAGGGCACTCGATCATGCGAAGACCTTGGGGATAGAGCTGATTTAGGATGGCTTTGACGGTGGAGGACTTGCCGGTTCCCCTGTCGCCGTGGAGCAAGATGTTGTTAGCGGGCAGATTATCCAAAAAGGCTATGGTGTTGTCCAGCACCATCTGACGTGGGGTTTCATATCCCTTTAAATCGCTGAGCTTGACGGGATCCGGATAGGGAATAGGCTCCAATTTACATTGGCGCCATACAAAAGCTCGGTACCTGGCATAGATTCCACAGCCATGGCGGCGATGGAAATCAATAACCGATTGGAGCCGTTTTTCTCCTTCCTGGGCCAAGGTGGACGGCAGCTGCCCAAAATTCCATCGTGGGAGGCTGTTGGCCACAGCCGACTCCAGCATGCCGTGGCTGCAAAAGTCGTCCAGGAGATCCTCAGGCGAGGTGGAGGCGGCGTCCATCAGGACGTCTAGATCTCGAGCAGCGGCCTTCACAACTTCAGGGGGAAGGTCATCTAATTTTCCCCGGACGGCCGAACGGCTCAATACATTTTCATCATATAGCGCCGCTTCCCCAATGCAAGCGCCTACATTGCTGGTCATGCCCTTTTTGGCCAGGGCCATGAAATAGTCGCTCCAAGCCGACGTAAATGCAAAAGCGTCGTCTTTCAACGAGGCTTGCAGCAACCGATGCAAAGAAGAGACCACCGTTCGGCGCATGACACCGCGGTACACCGACAGGGAAGAAAGGGCCAAAGCCCGTTCTCGCGTGGAATTCATAGAAAAAACCTCCATCCACAGACCGTTGTCATAATACTAATGGTAATATAAAATAAAAATCAACAAAATGGAAATAAATTTGCCCGTGTGTCACCGGATTGGCAGCACACGGGCAAACAAATGGGTTTCTAAAAAAGGAACTTAGGCCTTGTTGGCGCAGCCCAGTACATTGATGATCTTGCCCTTGACCAGTTCGGTCAAAGCGGCACGGGCATCGCCCAGATACTGGCGGGGATCAAAATGATCCGGATGCTCGGCAAAATGCTTGCGGATGATAGCAGTCATAGCCAAACGGAGGTCGGAGTCCATGTTGATCTTGCAGACAGCCATAGAAGCGGCTTCGCGCAGCATCTCTTCCGGGATACCGATGGCATCGGGCATCTGGCCGCCGAACTTGTTGACCATTTCTACGTACTCATGGACAACAGCGCTGGCGCCGTGGAGCACGATGGGGTAGCCGGGCAGACGGTCGCTGACTTCCTTCAGGATGTCAAAACGGAGCTGGGGTTTCTGGCCGGGTTTGAACTTATAAGCGCCGTGGCTGGTGCCGATGGCGATAGCCAGGGAGTCAACACCGGTGCGCTCGACGAAATCCTGAACCTGGGAAGGATCGGTAAAGCAAGCCTTGTCGGCGGACACATTGACAGCATCCTCGATGCCGGCCAGCTGACCCAGTTCGCCTTCGACGGTGACGTCGTGAGCATGGGCATATTCTACCACCTGACGGGTGACCTTGACGTTCTCTTCGTAATCCAAATGGGAACCGTCGATCATAACGGAGGAGAAGCCGCCGTCAATGCAGTCTTTGCACAGCTCGAAAGAACTGCCGTGATCCAGATGCAAAGCGATGGGCAGATCGGTCTCTTCCAGAGCAGCTTCCACCATCTTTACCAGGTAAGCATGGTGGGCGTATTTGCGGGCGCTGGAGGAAACCTGAAGGATAACAGGGGCATTAAGCTCCTTGCAGCCTTCCACGATTCCCTGGACGATTTCCATGTTGTTGACGTTGAATGCGCCGATGGCGTAACCGCCGTCGTAAGCCTTTTTGAACATTTCGCGGGTATTTACCAGAGGCATGTACGATCACTCCTTTAACGTTGTGCAGCCGGATTATAAAATGAAACGACTGCTTTCATAGACTTTATTATACTCTATCGCGCCCAAAAATTAAAGGGGGTTTTGTACATTATTTCACAGGGATTGAGGGAAAAAGCCGGAAAAAGAAGGTGAAATAAGAAATTGTAAAAAAGTCCGGGGAGAAATTGACATTTGCGTCTTGACTTTTCAGGTGGATTTATGATAAAATAAATAGCACTGTGAATGCGGGTGTAGTTCAATGGTAGAACCCCAGCCTTCCAAGCTGGTCGCGTGGGTTCGATTCCCATCACCCGCTCCAAAGCATCCCCTGTGAAACGGGGGACTGTGCGCTTGTAGCTCAGGTGGATAGAGCAACTGCCTTCTAAGCAGTGGGTCAGGG
>CALCVR010000176.1 GCA_937905915.1 uncultured Eubacteriaceae bacterium | reverse complement strand
GCCTTCTTTGGAACCACTCGCCTTGCGAGTGGTTTTCGTAATACAAAAAAGCGGCGGACCCTGACAGTCCGCCGCCTTGCTTTATATTAGGTTTACTTGCGCCCCAACAGATCATCAAGGGATACCTGTAAAACCTTTGAAATGGCATCGATTTCAATATCGGTCACAGCCCGCCGGCCGTTTTCGATGCGGGAAATAGAACCGCGGCAGGTATAGACCGCCAGCAGCTCCAATTTTTCCGAAAGCTGCTTTTGACTTAAGCGTGCGGCAATGCGCGCTTGCCGAATGCGTCCGCCGGTGAGATTGAGCTGTTCTGTATCCAGGATAAAGTAGAAAATGCCGTTCTGTCAATAAGAAAAAGGATGCCATTCCCCAAAAGTAGACTAAAGTTTGTTGATTTCTCATGAAAAGACGCTTGAATTATGATTCTTTTGTAAATAGTTGATTTTTTAGTGGACAAAGGGTCATTATGAATGGTATAATGGCAAATGCAACAAATGATCGTGAAAAACAGGAGGAACCTTCAATGAAAATGGCAAAACGCATGGTTACAGCCCTTTTGGCTTTGGTGATGGCATTATCCCTTGCGTCCTGTTCTGACACCAGTTGGGTGGTTAAGAGCGGCGACGAAACCATTCCGGCCGGGGTTTATCTTTCGTACTTATTCGACGCTTACTATGGCCAGGCCTATACGTATATGTATACCGGCCAGGATCCATCTGCAGTGTTTGATAAGCAGATTGAGGAAAAGGACGCTGCCCAGTGGATGAAGGATACTGCCGTAGAAAGCGTCAAGAAAAATATCGTCTACCGCAACTATATGGATGAATTGGGACTCTCCTTTACCAATGAAGAGATTGAAAATGCCAATAAGCAGGCCGATTCCATGTACGATCAATTGACCGATTCCCTCAAACAGGGCGGCGTAGGAAAACAGTCCTTTGAAACCTTCTTCCAGCAGTCTATGGCAGCCACCAAGGTGTTTGACGGCCTCTACGCGGAAGGCGGAACCAAAGAGGTGCCTACCGATGACATCCGCACTTACTGGGAAGAAAATTATTACCGCGTCAAGGTCATTAGCTCCTCTCTGGTGGACGGCAACAATCAGGCCCTTAGCGATACGGATAAAAAAGTGATCACCGACCGCTTGGACGGATACAAGGATCAAATCAACAACGGCGAAGCCACCATGGATGAGCTGATTGAAACGGAGAAAAAGGTCCAAGAGGCAAGTTCTTCTAGTTCTTCCAGCAGTTCCTCCAGCTCCTCTTCCAGTTCTTCGGAGGCTGAGGAGGAAGAGGAAGAAACCGATACCGCTTCCTATGTCAGCAAGAGTGACGAGAGCATGCCGGAGCGCACGGAAGCCCTGGAAGGGTTAGAGCCCGGCCAGGCCGCTACCTTTACTGCCAATAACGTCTACTATGTGGTGCAGCTTTTGCCCTATGACGGCGACGACGCCGCCCTGGTGGATAAGACTTTTGAAACCAATGAATCTTCCCTTCTCCAGGAGATGAAGGGTGAAGAGTTTGACAACGATATTAAAACTCGAGTGGAAAACCTCGACGTTACCATTAACGACGCTGCCGTCAAGCGCTATGATCCTAAGAAATTTATCGTGGAATAAGATGGCACAATAGGATGTGAAAAGCCCAGGTGGATAAAAGTTCCACCTGGGCTTTTTGTTATCCTAAAACGGAAAAATTTCGTTTTATCTGTCATCGATTTTGAGAACAGCGGCGTAAAACAGCACATAGACGGGTCACAAGAAGCGCCTGATTTGCATTTGCATTCATCCAGAGGGAGAAATCCTCCATCCCCTCTAGCAGACGCAGCAACTGCCGACGGGTAAGATGGGAAGAAAGCTTATGAGCTGTTTGAGGGAGTCCAGAGAGAAGCGGCCCTCCCTCTTCCCGAAGAACAAGGGCGTCTCGGAAGAGAAGGGGGAGAATAGCCAGTACCGCTCGCGTAAGCATTTTGTCGTCCTGTAACTTCCCTGTGGCAATCAGCAGAGGAAGTTCGGTAGGGGCAAGAAGGGCCTCCCCAATCTGGCCGGCCAACTGGGCCGACTGGGAGGTCATCCCGGCCTCCAGCATAGAAAGCGTATTTCCAATGCTGCCTCCGCACAGCTGTGCCAATTCTTTTACTTGATTCTGGTCGGCGTCCGGACGCTGTTCCATGACGGCCTTTACCGCTTCCTCTATGGTTACCGTTTCCAGGCCAAAGGTCATGCAGCGGGAGGCGATGGTGGACAGCAGGTTGACCACGAACAGCGCGCCGGCGAGAATCAG
>CALCVR010000175.1 GCA_937905915.1 uncultured Eubacteriaceae bacterium | reverse complement strand
AAGCTTCAAGGCGCGTTTCTTACCCGCCTCTGGAGTGGCTATACATAAATTTGCGCTGTATCCTGCTCTAGGCGGGAACAGCAGCAGGAGGTAATCAAAATGAATCAGCAGACCACCACATCCAAGTACCGGGACTTTGTATTATTAGCCCTTTTTGTGGCGATCACCTTTGTCCTGGGAATGACGCCTTTGGGCATGATCCCTCTTGGCTTGATCAAAGCCACCTGTGTACATGTACCAGTCATTTTGGGAAGCGTGTTGCTGGGCCCCAAAAAGGGTGCTGTGTTAGGTACCACCTTCGGCCTTGTCAGCTTGATTTCCAACACCATGACGCCGGCGGTTTTATCCTTTGCATTTTCGCCGTTTATCCCTGTGCCAGGGCAGGCGACAGGTTCCCCTTTGGCACTTGTTATCTGTTTTGTCCCTCGGATTCTAGTGGGTATCGTGCCGGGATTGGTGTTCCAAGGAATTCAAAAGATGAGAAAAGGCAAGAATACCTTAGCCCTTGCGGCAGCTGGCATCGTAGGGGCTGTGCTCAACACGGCTCTTGTTATGGGTCTCATGTACCTTTTGTTCCAAGACGCTTATGCAGCGGCCAAAGGAATTGAGACCACAATGGTATTGGCCGGAATTTTGGGCGTAGTGGGTACCAACGGCGTAGCCGAGACAGTGGTTGCAGCCGTGCTGGTAACAGCTATTGGAAAAGGTATTTTAGCTGCAACCAAACGAGGGTAAGAAAGAAAGGGGCAAAACGGTAATGATTCTTGCAATTGATGTGGGCAATACCAACATTGTAATGGGCTGCATTGAGAATGGAGAGATCCAGATGACGGCCCGCATCGCCACCAACCGATTGAAAACAGGCGATGAATACACGCTGATCCTCCACGAACTTTTAAAGATGCGGGGCATTGATGGTTCTGCATTGGAAGGCGGAATTGTGTCGTCGGTGGTGCCGGGTTTGTCTCAGGCCATGAAACACGCGGTGGAAAACGTCACAGGAAAGAATCCTTTGATGGTGGGGGCAGGACTAAAGACCGGCCTTAACATTGTGATGGATCATCCGGGCCAACTGGGAGGAGACCTGGTGGTAGATGCAGTAGCCGCCCTGCATCAGTACGAAGCACCCATTGCCATCTTCGATATGGGGACGGCTACCACCATGAGCATCATTGACGAACAAAAACGTTATATCGGCGGTATGATTATCCCAGGCGCCTCTCTTTCGCTGGAGGCATTGGCCAGCCGTACCAGCCAGTTGCCCCATGTGGGAGTGGAGGCTCCACGAAGCCTGATCGGTACCAATACGGTGGACTGTATGCGATCGGGTATCGTGTATTCTACGGCAGCCATGATTGATGGCTTGGTCCAGCGGGTCAACGAAGAACTGTCCAAGCCTGTGACGGCGGTGGCTACAGGAGGACTAGCGGAGATGTTTGTCCCTTACTGCAAGGAAAAGGTGATTTATAACCGCAACCTCCTGCTGGATGGGCTGTGGGTTTTATATTGCAAGAATAAAAAGGAAAAACGGTAACTTCTAAGGAAAGTATCTGGCAAAAAAGCAGGAGGGAGGGGAGCAGGTGAAAAAAAGAAGTTTCTTGTTGGCAGGCGCTTTTGTAGCGGTTTCGGTATTGGCTTTCTTCATAGGGCAAGCTTCCAAGGGAAAGGGACCTTTGGCCATGTTGCTTTTAAAAGAAAAGTTTCAAGACGATAGTTACTTTGAGGAAAACTCAAAGTTCTCTATGCGGGATGGGCCGAAGACAACATTGGTTTTAAAACAGCAGTGTTCTGCTTCTAAAGATCATCCAGATACAGAGAAAGCCGAACCCATTCCAGAAAGCCTAGTACCAATTTCAAATCGGGAAAAGCAAACCGATTGGGCAGACCATCCGCAAGAGGTTTCGTTCTTCCCTTCTGAATATGAAGAAATCAATTCATTCCAGTCGAAGGAGGAGGGGAAGGATAGGCAGGAGGAAACAGCCCCTATGCCGCTCGCCCCCTATATTCTCAGCACCAATACAAGAAAATTCCATCGGCCAACCTGCCGCGAGGTAAAGAAAATCCGACCTCAACACTATGCCACAGCCAATACTCGTAAAGAAGCGATGGGGATGAACTGTTCTCCCTGTCAAAGGTGCAAACCGTAAACTGTCGCCTTGTATTGTGCTATGCGGTATTTTTTCATTGTATAGAGCAACGTTAAAAAAGGCCCCCTCTTATCTTAGAATATAGGAGGGGGCCTTTTTTATTTATGAATGAGATCAATTAGCGCTGGGCAATTGGAATGTAATCCCGACGAGGAGCCACATTTTTGTAGGATGGACGGATAATTTTTCCGGCATTGATTAATTCCTCAATGCGATGGGCACTCCAGCCTGTAATACGAGAAATAGCAAAAATAGGAGTATACAGTTCCAAAGGCAAGTTGAGCATACTGTAAACAAAACCACTGTAGAAGTCGATATTGGCGCTGACGCCTTTATAAATTTTGCGCTCTTCGGCGATAATTTGAGGCGCTAAACGTTCTACAGTAGAATACAATTGGAATTCATCGGTCAATCCCTTTTCTTCCGACAGGCTCTTAACAAACTTTTTAAAGATGTTGGCCCTGGGATCGGACAAAGAATAGACGGCGTGACCCATACCATAGATAAGGCCGGCTTTGTCAAATGCCTGCTTGTGGAGCAATTTTTTGAGATAATCGGCCACAGCATCTTCGTCCGTCCAGTCGGAGAGATTTTTCTTCATATCTTCAAACATCTGGACAACTTTGATGTTGGCGCCGCCGTGCTTGGGACCTTTTAGGGAACCTAAAGAGGCAGCGATGACCGAATAGGTATCGGTACCGGAGGAAGAAACTACATGAGTGGTAAAAGTGGAATTGTTACCGCCGCCATGCTCTGCATGCAGAACCAAAGCCAGATCCAAAATACGGGCTTCCAACTCGGTGTATTTTTCATCCGGACGAAGGATACGCAGGATATTTTCCGCAGTAGAAAGTTCTGGAAGAGGATTGTGGATAAACAGGCTTTTGCCGTCATGATAGTGGCTGTAGGCCTGATAACCATAGACCGAGAGCAGTGGGAACAAGGCGATCAGCTGCAAGCATTGACGCAGTACATTTGGAATACTGATATCATTTGCATTGGAATCATAGGAATACAGAGTAAGAACGCTGCGTGCTAACGTATTCATCATGTCCGGCGACGGGGCCTTCATAATGATATCGCGCACAAAGCTGGTGGGGAGAGAACGGTAATTAGATAAAATCTGAGTGAAACGATCCAGCTGGTCTTTGTTAGGAAGATTACCAAATAAAAGCAAATAAGTAGCTTCCTCAAAACCAAAGCGTTTTTCCCGAATAAAACCGCCTACAATTTCTTCAATGTCGATACCGCGGTAATAGAGTTTGCCTTCACAAGGGACGGTTTCGCCATCCACCACTTCACTGGATTTAATTTCAGAAATCTCCGTCAGACCGGTCAAAACGCCTTTTCCATTGAGATCGCGGAGGCCTCGATTGACTTTGTATTTTGTGTATAAGGAGGGATCGATGGCGCTATTATCCAAACACAACTGAGTCAACTCACGGATTTGGGGTGTGATTTCAGAAAAATTTACATTGGACGGATTCAACATGTGACATCACTCTCCTTCATTACTTTCATTTAAATAATCCTTATTCTATCATATAAATCTGAACAATTTATGACCAACTGCATTGAAAAACACAAATAATTAAAAAAATATCATAAAATTACAATTCTGTAATCTAATTTCATAACATATTGCCTAAATAGATTCCATCTATGAGAGGATAAATACTTTTTTGGACTGAGGG
>CALCVR010000174.1 GCA_937905915.1 uncultured Eubacteriaceae bacterium | reverse complement strand
AACCTGTGACCCCCTGCTTGTAAGGCAGGTGCTCTCCCAGCTGAGCTATGCTCCCGAACGCAACGTTGATTATTATATATCACTTATTTTCCTTTGTCAACAGTTTCGGCAAAAAAAATCATATTTTTTTCCAGAGCTGTTTGAGAAGCCGCGTCAAATGGGAGGCTGTTCAACATTGTCGGCAGTGGGATGGGTTACATGAATCGTATATGTGAGAACATCGAGAATTGTGCTTGACAAAATGTGGGTTGCCTAGTATAATTATAATCTGTAAAGAGTGAAGCCTTTACAGCATCTGCCGAAGGGAGTACCGTCCAGCTATGCCTAAGGATTACCAGATATCGGTTTTGTTAGACTTCTATGGCCAGATGTTGACAGAAAAGCAACGGGATATGGTGGACTATTATTATAACGATGACCTATCCCTTTCTGAAATTGCGGAAAATGAAGGAATCACACGTCAAGGCGTGCGCGATTCCATTAAGAGGGCGGAATCTCAGCTTTTTTTGATGGAAGAACGGTTGGGCCTTGCCAAACGCTTCAGCCAGGTAAAGGATGGCCTAGAAGAAATTTTAACGGCAGCAAGAGATATTGAACTTGCAAACATTAACGGCAGCTGTTCAAGAGAAATTGCTGAAAGAGTCCGCCGCATTATTCGATTGGCTGAAACGTTAAATGAGTGAATTTTGGGTTATGATAAGAACCAGAATGATCAATAGAGAAAGAAGGGGAACGAGGCGTGGCATTTGAAGGTCTTGCTGATAAATTATCTGAGGCGTTTAAGCGCCTCCGCTCCAAGGGTAAATTGACCGAGTCGGACGTGAAACAGGCCATGCGCGAAGTGCGTTTGGCGCTATTGGAAGCCGACGTCAACTATAAAGTAGCCAAGGATTTTGTGGCTAAGGTCACCGAACGGTCGGTGGGAAGCGAAGTCATGGAGAGCCTTACGCCGGCTCAACAGGTGATCAAAATTGTAGATGAGGAATTGACAGCCCTTATGGGCGGCGAAAACACCCGCATCGATATGGCGTCAAAACCTCCCACCATCATCATGATGTGCGGCCTACAAGGCTCTGGTAAAACAACTCACGCAGCAAAATTGGCGTCCTTATTTAAACGTCAGGGACATCGCCCCATGTTGGTGGCCTGCGACATCTACCGTCCAGCCGCCATTACGCAGCTGCAAGTCATGGGTGAAAAGGCTGGCGTCCCGGTGTTTGAGATGGGCCAGATCGATCCCGTCAAGATCATCAAAGGGGCCATGCGATTTGGAAAAGACCACGGCAACGATATTTTGATTTTGGATACCGCCGGCCGTCTGCATATTGACGAGGAGCTGATGAACGAGCTCAAGCGCATCAAAGCCGATGTGGAACCCCATGAAATTCTATTGGTGGTGGATGCCATGACCGGTCAGGACGCTG
This sequence comes from uncultured Eubacteriaceae bacterium, assembly GCA_937905915.1. Lineage (GTDB taxonomy): Bacteria > Bacillota > Clostridia > Oscillospirales > Acutalibacteraceae > Solibaculum. Next base: position 2,670 of record CALCVR010000174.1, on the reverse strand, counting down.
TCAATGTAGCCAAGGCATTTGACGATGCCTTGGGCATTACAGGCGTCATTTTGACCAAGTTGGACGGCGATACCCGTGGCGGCGCGGCGTTGAGTGTCCGGGCTGTCACCGGGAAACCCATTAAGTTTATCGGCGCTGGTGAAAAGATTGGGGATTTAGAACCATTCCATCCCTCCCGTATGGCTTCCCGCATTTTGGGAATGGGCGATGTGCTCAGTCTCATTGAAAAGGCAGAAGGCCAGATTGATGAAAAGCAAGCCCGTAAGCTGGCCAAACGCATGCAGGAAAATAAGCTGGATTTCAATGATATGTTGGAACAGATGCTTCAAGTCCGTAAGATGGGTCCTATCAAGCAGCTGCTCAGCAGTTTGCCGGGTATGGAAAAGCAGTTGAGGGATGTGGAAATCGACGACCGCCAGATGGATCGTGTGGCCGCCATCATCCAGTCTATGACGGCGGAAGAAAGGGCCAATCCTGACATCATCAATCCGTCCCGCAAACGGCGTATCGCAGCTGGGAGCGGGATGAAGGTAGAGGATGTCAATCGTCTCATCAAACAGTTTGAGCAGGCCCGTAAGGTCATGAAACAGATGGGAAGAGGCGGCAGAGGGAAACGCCGCCGGATGAATTTCCCGCAGATTCCGCAAATGTAAAAAGCATTATGATATAGGTTCAGATTCTGAGCAGGAGGTGATATTAGATGGCAGTAAAAATCAGACTTCGCCGTATGGGCGCCAAAAAGGCTCCTTTCTACCGCATCGTGGTGGCGGATTCCCGTTATCCCAGAGACGGACGTTTCATTGAGGAAATCGGTTACTACAATCCGCTGACCGAGCCGGCTGAGGTGAAAATCGACGCTGAAAAAGCCCAGAAATGGATGAAAAACGGCGCTCAGCCTACCGATACCGTCAAGGCTTTGCTGAAGAAGAACGGTGTCCTTTAATTCTTCGTGTTGTTTTCAGGAGGTAACATAATTGGAAGAGCTTTTGATTCAAATGGCCAAAGGCCTTGTGGAAGATCCCAGCGCCGTGGAAGTTTCTGTTGACGCTCCCGATGAAGACGGTACCGTTGTGTATCACCTGCATGTAGCGGAGGGCGACATGGGCCGTGTCATCGGCAAGCAGGGCCGTATTGCCAAGGCAATGCGCACTGTGATGCGTGCCGCTGCCAGCCGTGTGGAACAGAAAGTGGCTGTGGAAATCGATTGATTTTCCAGGAGCTTCGGGCCGATTGTTCGGCCGGATAACATAAGATGCGCAAACATGGTCATAACACCGCTTTTGTTGGTGTTATGACCCATTTGCTAATGGAGACAAATTTGCATAGGCTGGAAGGGGGAAAAGTCTTGGTAAAACAGTATCTAGAGACCGGGCGGATTGTGGGAACCCACGGTGTGCGCGGCGAGATGCGGGTGGAACCGTGGTCGGATTCACCGGAAAGCCTGTGCCGTCTAAAGGCCTTATATCTGGACGGCGGCCAAAAAAAACTGGATATTGTGTCCATTCGACCTCACAAATCCATGGTCCTGTTAAAAGTCCGTGGAGTGGATTCTATGGAAGCCGCCCAAGCCATGCGGGGGACGGTTTTGTTTCTCAATCGGGACGACGTCCAGCTGGAGGAAGGCCGGCACTTTGTGCAGGATCTCATTGGCCTTAAGGTGTTGGATGCCGACAGCGGCGTGGAATACGGCCATCTCATCGATGTTAGCCGGACAGGGGCCAACGACGTCTATCACCTCCGTTCAGCCGATGGAAAAGAAACTTTGATCCCAGCCATTCCAGATGTCATCCATCGCATTGATTTAAAGGAAGGCGTAATGGAGATCTGTCCGCTCAGGGGGTTGTTTGATGAGGATTGACATCATGACCCTTTTTCCTGAAATGTGCGAGACAGTGCTGGGAGAAAGCATCTTAGGCCGTGCCAGGGAAAACAAACTGGTGGAAATTCATTGTCACGATATCCGGGCCTATACGGCGGATAAACATCGCCGGGTGGATGATTACCCTTATGGCGGCGGCATGGGCATGGTCATGCAGGCGCAGCCCATTTACGATTGCTTTGAAGCCATTGTGCGTGCGGCCGGCACACGTCCCCATCTCATCTACCTATCCCCACAGGGAGGGGTGTTCCGTCAGAAAAGAGCGGTGGAGTTGGCCTCCATGCCCCATATCGCTTTGCTGTGCGGCCATTATGAAGGGGTGGACGAACGGGTGCTGGAAGAGATTGTGGATGAGGAAATCTCCATTGGCGATTTTGTGCTGACGGGCGGGGAATTGCCAGCGTTGGCGGTGGTAGACGCGGTGGCGCGTATGTTGCCGGGAGTGCTGGCCGATGAGGCGAGCTTTACAGAGGAAAGCCATTATGCAGGGCTTTTGGAATATCCTCAATATACCCGTCCACCTCGGTGGAAGGATCGAGAAGTGCCCGAGGTACTGCTTTCCGGCCATCATGCCAATATCGCAAAATGGAGGAGAAAGCAGTCTTTGCAAAGAACATTGCATAAAAGGCCGGATATGTTGGAACAATTTACTATGAGCAAAGAGGATGCAAAACTCATGGCTGCCATCCAAAAAGAGGAAAGTGCAAAGTAACTGTGAAAACAGCGGCCCACACTGGTGAAAAATATGCGGATTTTTAGTTGTTTTTGACGATTTGGACAGCTTCTATCAC
>CALCVR010000173.1 GCA_937905915.1 uncultured Eubacteriaceae bacterium | reverse complement strand
GGTTTGTATCGAAAACTATTTGATTCTTTCACAAAAGTGTTTTATAATAAAACGCGTTATCATTTAGGGAAAAGGAGTGGATCCTTTTGGAACAACATACCATCGGTTTTATTGGCGCCGGCAATATGGCTGGCGCTATCTTAAACGGCGCCCTGCAAAGCGGTATCTTCAAAGGGGAACAAATTTGCATTTTTGATGTTTTGGAAGAAAAGTGTCGCCCCTTTGCCAAGAAAGGCGTCGTCGTTTGCAGCGATTCCAAAAAACTTGTAAAGCAATGTGATATGGTTGTGCTGGCTGTGAAGCCCCAGGTTTATCCCGCGGTTTTGGAAGAGATTAAAGAATGTGTGACCGGCCAGCATGTCCTCATCAGCATTGCAGCCGGTATCAGTACAAGCTACATCCAGTCGGCCGTTGGATTTGAATGCAAGGTTGTACGGGTAATGCCCAACACCCCTCTTTTGCTTGGATGCGGCGCCACAGCGCTCAGTAAGTGTGCGTGTGTGACGGACAGTGAATTCCAAATTGTTTCACAGCTTTTCTCTGCCTGTGGCATTGTAGAGATTCTGCCGGAAAGCCAGATGAATTCCATTATCGCTGTACACGGCAGCAGTCCCGCTTATGTATACCGCCTAGCAAAAGCTGTAATCGATGGAGCGGTTCAGCAGGGCATTGACGCCAACATTGCCGCGAAGCTTTTCATCCAAACCATCAAAGGCAGTGCCCTCATGCTGGAGCAGTCGGGACAAACACCGGATCAGTTGATTCAAATGGTAGCCTCTCCTGGCGGCACCACATTAGCGGCCCTGCGCGAAATGGATGATACTGGCTTTGACCAGTCAATTCAAAAGGCTATGGAAGCCTGCACCAAACGTGCAGAAGAATTGGGAAAATAAGAAACGTGTAGTTGGTCATAAACTTGTCCCTTGGAACATACCTATCTGTTGTATGGAACTTGTCTCAAGGAGGACTGTTTATGAAAAGGACACCGAGCCAAATCCCTATCGTGAAGAATGTAGTTGCGGCAGCTATGGGAAATTGGAAAATGATCCTGATGGCGTTTCTTTTGGTTGTAGGCGTGGTCATTGGAACCATGGTTTCCCGTAATCCGTCATCGGAGCAGCTGTCTCAGCTTAATGGGCTCTTGGGAGGATTTGTCAGCGGACGATCTACTCAGAGCGTTTGGGGAACTTTTCTTTATTCGCTGCTCTCTACAGTTCCATTGGTTCTTCTTACTTTTTTGCTTGGGCTTTGTGCTGCCGGCGCTTTTCTCATTCCAATTATCCCCTTATTTCGAGGGCTGGGTTTGGGGCTCTCTCTCGGATACTTGTACCAGACCCAAGGCCTCCAGGGCATTGCTTTTTCTGTACTTATTATTATTTTGCCCGCTATTCTTTCCTGTATGGCCATGCTGCTTGCCTGTTGCGAATCCTTGACCTATTCGGTAATGCTGTGTGGGCAAATGCTTCCTAACTCCAAAAATGTGCGGATGTGGCCGGAGTTTAAGCGGTATATGATTCGATTTCTAGCCTTTTTGGCATTGCTTTGCATCGCCGCATTGGTGGATGCCATTTTTTCTGCGGCATTCTCGCAGTTCTTTACTTTTGAGGGTGTTTCAATTTAGAAGGGACGTTTCCTATGGATTATCTTGCCTCTTTTGAGCAGTATCTCGTGGATTATAAATCTCTAGCATCCAATACTCTTTCTTCTTATCGGAAAGACGTAGAATGTTATTTGCGTTTTTTGGAAGAAGACGGCGTTTTGTCACCTATTGAAGCAG
>CALCVR010000172.1 GCA_937905915.1 uncultured Eubacteriaceae bacterium | reverse complement strand
TCGTTGGTAGCCGGGTCAAACAGCCACAGAGCAAGCTGTTTTGCCGAATCGCTCACCTTGCCGTTTTCCACCGATGCTCTGGAAAGACGGTACTTTTTCTGCTGGGCATCCCAATGGAGGATAACGGCCTGCTCTGCCGAAGCAAATACAGCTTTCCGACTTTTTTGATCGTCCAGTTCCTCATCGCTGACACAAGGCATCTCTACCTTGGCCAGGATAGGCTGGATCCGTTCTTTTATCAATTCAAATGCCTGATTATTTTCCAACGTGATGACACATCCTTTTATTCCGGTTTATTAGGTATTCTAACACACACTTGTCGTTTTGTCACCACAATTTGGGGAAAGCATCTGACATCCTGCCTCTTATTGACTTTAACCCTAAGAAAGTGTTAAAATAAATGATTGATATCCCTTGGTAAAATGATGGGAGAATCACTAAATTTTCCCCTTTTTCCTACGCAATAACAGAGAATGTTCTTGGTCGTTCTTCACGATTCATGGGAAGGTATGGTGGTAATAATGTCTAAACGATCGGTCGCCGTACTGTTTGGCGGCAAATCTTCAGAGTATGAGGTATCCTTGATGTCGGCCGCGTCGGTGCTGCGCAATATCCCTACCGACCGCTACGACATCCATATGGTGGGCATCACAAAAGAGGGCCAGTGGCTTTCTTATACCGGCCCGGTGGATGAAATTGAAAGCGGCGTATGGTGCGAGCACCCCGACAACCGTCCCGCCTGTATCTCTCCCGATTCCACTGCCCCCGGTCTGATGGTCCTTTTTCCAAACGGCAACCGTCTGATCACGTTGGATGTGGTATTCCCGGTTTTGCACGGCAAAAATGGTGAGGATGGCAGTATCCAGGGTTTGATGCAACTGGTGGGTATCCCTTGCGTGGGATGTTCTATGGCGGCGGCGGCGGTGTGTATGGATAAGGTATACACCAACATGGTGCTGGACAGCGCCGGCATCCCTCAGGCCAAATGGGATTGGTGTTATGTATCGGATTACCAATCCTCCCCCAAGGAGATTCTGGATCGGGTGGAGAAGTTGGGATATCCCCTGTTTGTTAAACCGGCCAATGCCGGATCGTCGGTAGGCGTAGGCAAGGCCAAGGATCGGGCGTCCCTCAAGGCCTGCATCAAAGAAGCCTCCAGATGGGACGAGAAACTGTTATTTGAAGAGGGCATCGACGGTGTAGAGGTAGAATGTGCCGTGCTGGGAAATCAGTGTCCTGTGGCCTCGATGGTGGGAGAAATTGCCCCATGTAATGAATTCTACGACTATGAGGCAAAGTATGAGGCCGACAGCCAGCTGTTTATTCCAGCCCGTCTGCCGGAGGAGACGTCGGAGCTGATCCGTAAGACGGCTGTCAAAGCCTTCCGGGCGTTGGGTTGTTCCGGTATGGCCCGGGTGGATTTCTTCGTTCGCCGGTCGGACGGGGCGGTCCTTCTCAACGAGCCCAACACTATCCCCGGCTTTACCTCCATCAGCATGTATCCCAAGCTGTTTGAAGCCTCCGGCCTGCCCTATTCCAAGCTGCTGGACCGTCTGCTGTGTCTAGCCATGGAAAGGACGGGGCGCTGATGGACAATCGACCCATTGGTGTATTTGACTCCGGTCTCGGCGGCCTGACGGTGGTTAAGGAGCTGGAAGCCATTCTTCCTGGGGAGGACATCGTCTATTTTGGCGACACCGGCCGGGTGCCTTACGGAACCCGCAGCTTTGAGACCATCGAGCGGTACGCCCGGCAGGACATGAGCTTTTTGTTGGAGATGGATGTGAAATTGATCATCGCCGCCTGCGGTACCGTCAGCTCGGTGTCCCCTCACGTGGGAAATGATATCGATCTTCCCTTCATCGGCGTGGTGGAGCCGGCAGCCAAGGCGGCAGCCAAAGCCACCCAAAACAGGCGCATCGGCGTTATCGGTACCACTGCCACCATCCAAAGTGGCGCTTTTGATAGGGCCATCCATCAATTTGCGCCGGAAACCTCGGTGCTAAGTCAGGATTGTCCCATGTTTGTCCATCTGGTGGAAAACGGATGGTGCACCGCCGAGGACCCTATCGCCTTGCTGGCAGCTCAGCGGTATTTAAGCGGCCTCAAGGATCAAGGGGTGGACACTTTGATTCTAGGATGCACCCATTTTCCCATCCTGCGCCAGGTCATCGCCCAGGTCATGGGCCCCCATGTCACCCTCATCAACACCGGCGCCGAAGCGGCCCGCTGTGCGGCGGCCCTGCTGAAGGAATCCGGGCAATGTGCCCCTTCGGACAAAAAAAGGGGACGATGCCGCTTCTTTGTCAGCGACGCTGTAGGCGGCTTTAACCGGACGGCCAGTAGGTTTTTGGGCCGGGATATCCGAGAGCAGGTCTCCCGGGTGGATATCATCAATCACCCCATTCTTCCATCCTGCTCATCGGCCAAAGGAGAATCAAGTTGAAAAAAGACGTTTTAATCGATATCAAAGGCATGTACCACACCTCCGAGGGTAAGGATTCCATTGAACTGACCACCGTGGGTTCCTTCGCCCGCATGGGGGAAAAATATTATATCACCTACCGCGAAACCGAAGCCACCGGTATGGAAGGCACCGTCACCACCGTCAAGGTGGAGGGCAGCCAGCGGGTCACCCTGCTACGCAGCGGGGCTCAGAAATCCCGGATGGTGCTGGAACGGGGCCAGCGTCACCTGTGCGCCTACGATACCGGCGTAGGGGTTATGACCATCGGTATCTTTGCGGAAAACATCCAATCCTCTCTTCAGGAGGACGGCGGAACACTGCATTTTAAATACACGCTGGACATCAATTCCGATTTGGCCAGCTGCAATGAAGTTGATATTACAGTCAGAGAGGTAGGAAAACAACCATGTCCTATGTCGTAAAAAAAACAACCGATTCCATCCGCGCAACCATCCTATCGGCGGTGGACAAGGCTGGGGAGGCCGGTCTGCTCACCCCGTCCCAATCCCCGCTCCCGGACTTTATTGTAGAGATCCCCGGCGATACATCCCACGGTGATTTTGCCACCAATGCCGCCATGGTATTCGCCCGCGCCTTCCGTATGGCGCCCCGCAAGATCGCCGAAGTCCTCACCCAAAATATGGCGTTGGACGGGTATCTGGACCGGGTGGAAATCGCCGGGCCCGGGTTTATCAATTTCTTCGTAAG
>CALCVR010000171.1 GCA_937905915.1 uncultured Eubacteriaceae bacterium | reverse complement strand
CCCATGTTGTATCGGGGAATCGATAGACGTATTTTCCATTTGGGAGGCCATCCTCCAATTCCGGTATAAAGTGCAGCACCATGGTTTTGGGATCTTGTAGTTTCATGGGAATATGTCCATCCGAACGGTACACTAATTTCATCTGAGGCGTTTCAGGCGCACTGCTTTCTACAATCAATTTGCAGTCCTTGGGCTTTTTACGACTAGAAAAAAATCCCGCTGAAGCCCATTCCAAATGATAGGAAATTTTAGCCTTTGGCTTATTGCTCAATTTAATGCGGGATGGTTCGGAATATACTACCGCCCCGTTTGGCATTTTGTACTGCCCAATGACTGAGATATACAGATCGTCTTCTGGGAGACGGTCTAGTACAATCATACCATCTCTCTGATAATTGGCCTTTGAGATCATCAAGAGATCCCTATTTTTGGCATTGGCTTCTGTAGCCCAAGGGATAGATTTTCCCGACTTAACGGCTGCAATATAGTGGATAGCCCCCAGATGTTCGGGAATTTTTTGTAAAATGATTTTTAATCGATTGTTTTCAATCCGAGTCTCTGCGCGATTGATTTCACATTTCTCTACACTGGAGATCCGGACGATGTCCGATATAATGCCTCTGGAACTAGAAGCCGTTATGACTGCCACGTTGCACGATGTATTAGGCGGAAGGGGGAATTGACAGGATTCATCGCTGTTGGTAGAACTGGCAAACGCTTTTCCCCTTCCCAATACAGATGTCAGATCCGACATGGAAAATAGCTTTCCAATTTTGTCTCTACCAACCGATGATTTTACCTCCCGGATAAGAATCATCCGACGGGTACTTTCTACACATTTCCACGCCGCGGTAGCAGTTTGCCCCTGCACTTTAATAGATACATTGCGCACAGGTATGGGCGCTTCCTCCGGCATGAGCATGGTTGTGATGCCTCGACTAAAGCGGAACCCATTCTGATAGGGGTAAATGCACTGGAAACGGTAACCGTATCGAATATTGTTTTGTACATTGCAATCCTCAAAATCCACCGATGCCCCGCTTACCACCACAGTGACATCTTTTCCAGGAGTTTCTCCAGGTATGGCATTTTGAGACCGCAGGATTCGCACGCCTTGGCAATTGGGCGGTAAGGTCCAGCCAAAACGACATCTACCGTTTTCAGCTACTGCTTCTAATTTTCTCTCATCCAGCTCGCTGTAGTTGACCACCTCACAGGTGGCGGCTGATGAATATACACCACACCGGCAGGCAAAAACTCCGTATCCATAGCTGATACCTGGTTGGATGGAAGTGTCTTGATATTCCAGTGCATTGAGATCCTTTGCTAAAATTTCGCCGTCGGAATATTGGGTAGGGATCCCGTTTTTTTTACGAACTACTTGATAGGTGACGCCGCTGTCTCCCGCCGCAGCCCAACTCAATGTGCAAATCAATTGAGGGGAATTCTGGGTAGCGGCACGTAAGTTCTGGGGTGCTCTTGGGGGATAGGATCTGAGCTTGTCTAACGCCGGCTGGTAATCCTTGACGATCCGGAGCACTTCCATGCATCGATCGGCTGCATCGGAGGCCGAAAAAGATGGAAGCGGCATGCGTTTCCCCGCCTCTTCCAATTTTTCTTGAATCAATTTTCGCTGTGTTTCCAACCGAAGCTGAGGCATGGTAGCAGCAATCACTTGGAGTTTCTTTTGCGCCTGGACAAAAAAACTGCCTGCAATCAAAGACTCCAATTCGTCCAAAGGTTTTTGGTACCGGTCGCTTTCCGCTTTGATTTGCTTTTGGAGAGCCTCCAGTTTTGGATGACCTGGATAAGCATTTTCCGCTAAGGAAAGTTGTTTTCTGGCCTCTGCCAGATCCATCTCTTTTAAGGCGAACTGGGCGGCTTTTAGATAGTCTTCAAAAAACTGCATCTCCGAAAGCTGAAAATTACATAAACAGCGGTCAGCCGACGCCGGCACTTTCCTCACACATTTTGGGCACTGGGTGTAGAGGGACGCGCCACAAGCCGCACATCGCGCCTTCTCCGCTTCATCATGCGTGCGGAACTGGGCAGGCGTATGGCACACAGCGCAGCTGACGTGAATCAGCGCTTCAATCGGTTCGTAAGGATCCTGGGCAATACCCGCTTCCTGATTGTATAGCGCCAGAGCTAAATTATAATCAGGAAAACTTTTTTGAATGGTTCCAATACAGCTATCTGCAAAGTAACGATCCCTTTTGAAATCCTCCGGCGCACTTTTGAGCAGATTAAAAAAGTCGCGCAATTTATTCCGTTCCAAGGATTGATCGTATTTCTTCCGGTTTGATTCAGAGTCGAACACCTGGCTTGTACCGGCGGTAAATAGGTCGGCAAGCAGATGTCCTTGGACGCTCATATCGCTGGCTAGACGAGCTGACCAACTATCCATTACACTGTGGAGTTCAGGAGTGCGTTTGCGATGAAAGCTAGGACGATCATCCTCTCCTCCGCCGCTGAGAAAACAGGCTAGGTCATAGAGGTCCATTACCTGAGAGGTCCAAGGATACTGCGGGATAGACATTTTCCTCAATTGCTCCAACTTGTCGCAGATATTATTAAAAATAACTGTAGACAGAAAAGCTTCGTTGAGATTTATTAAAACACTGCGTTTTTGTATCTCAAACCCTTTCTTTTTGTAGATCTCTTCTACCGTCTTGAGGGCTAGTTTAAGCTTTAAGGATACATTACGGATTTGCGCGTTGGTAACCTCCATGGTCCCAGATTGTCCCAGGAGCAGGATATCGATCAGTTTTTCCAGCTGCTGGATTCGCGATTCCTTTAAAGCTCTGGCCTCTTGATTGCGCAGCTTTGTGTCCTTCATTAGTTCGGCAATAGCACTGTACTGACTCAGTTCATCGGAAATGGCTGCACGTCTTGTAGAGATGGTTTCATTGGCAAGCATATCTTCCATCCGCTTTTTCCAGCTGTCAAGGGCCAGTTGTATTCTTCGTTCATTTCGTTCAGGCGGATCAAAATCCAGCCCTAACATTTCAAAATAGTTTTTGCGTTCCATGCCCTACTCCCTTTCCAGAAAAATTGATGTTTTTGTCCCTATGTGCCTGCCTTTTTAATCTGCAAAATACCCATGAGTTTAACGCTCATCCACCGCTTTCCAAGTGTCTACTTGGGTCTCATCGCCGGTCTTGCCCCGTTTTT
>CALCVR010000170.1 GCA_937905915.1 uncultured Eubacteriaceae bacterium | reverse complement strand
ATGATAATCTGAACCAACAAACCTAAGATGAGGGCAATATACAAAGATTCTATCCTCATGTTGAACACTAGGATCATCACTATATTAGACCCAGAGTTTACCAGGCTGCCTACAATGCCAGAGGCGGCAAAGATAGCGTTGTATCCCAGTCCTCTCGCTACATAGGTGTATACCGTTTGGATCATGGTAAAAAGGCCAAAGAGGAAAATAAGCACCAGGTAACGAATGTCAGTAATAATACCCAATACCCCTGTGCCGACGGCATAGATTAGTACCGAACAGCAAAAAATCAAGCATCCGTTAAAAATAGCCTTATATTTATCCTCCCGTTCCTCAAAGTCAAACATATATCGCATGATGCCCGACCAGATATCCATACACACCACGGGAACAATGATGTTAATATAAGACGTAGATAAATCATAATATCCCATATCGGCTTGAGCAATATAGCCGGTATAGAGAGGAAGCAGGAAAAACGAAATAATTTTCGTTAAGACATTGCCTGCAAAATAAATAGCGGACGACTTAATAAATCGAGCAACACGGTTCATAGCGGCTTATCCCTCCGTTGGTTCGTAGCCTTCTACCCACCAGGCTGTGTATCCATGGGCCGAAATGCGCTGCTCTGGGGGAGGTAGCGTCATGTAATCGCCATAAATAGTGGTTAAGTATTGATCATATTGCTTGGGAGCGTTAAACTCATACCCCTCGAAGGGAAGCTTGACACTTTCCTCAAAGACACTGTGGTCTACCACTTCATTATATCCACCACAGAATACGGTTACTCCCGCTTGTTTGGAATTTTCAAAGGGATACTTACGCGCTTCTTGTTCAATTTCAACCGCCATCTTTTTGTATCCAAAGTGGTGGTATCCTAAATAAATGGCCAACCTTTTGGCAAAACGAAGCGGGTTCTTACAAAAAAGCAACGGACGGCTAGAATATTCCAGACGACGGATATTTTTTTGCATTTTAGCTAAGAATTGATTTTTGGCCTCTTCCCCATTGGGCACTCCATCCACGGGAAATACGTCAATCCATACTCCACTCATGATTTCTTTGGCCAAATGGTTCTCATGCCCTTGGGTGCGGTTGTCTACAATTTTGATAAATGTAGCATTGTAGTTATCATTGGTGCGGTGAGAACGGGTTTCTAAATCAGGCGACAGAGGGGTTTCTCGTGTCATCTTTAAAAATTTCTCATAGTCGGGGCGAGGCATGATGACGTCAATATCGTCGTCCCAGGGAATAAATCCCTTATGCCTTACGGCTCCTAAAAGCGTCCCCGCATAAAGAAAATAACAAAGATTATTTTTTTCGCAATAGTCTGCAAACCGGACTAAAATATCCAATTGCAACTTTTTAATCTCGTCCACTGTTAAAAACTTCATCCAACCATCCTTTCTTTCCTTCAAGACCATTTGAGACGATCTTTTCTCATTAAAAGACCTTGCGAACCAACTGATAGAGTTTTAAACTCTTTGGTCCACGGATATGGACTTTTAGGAAAGTAGCCAGCTTGCGTTTTAACTCACTTTTGCCTTCCATCCAGGTTCCGGTAAAAATATGGATGGTAGAAGATCTCTCGGAAGGATTGCATAAAATATCATCGGGATATACCATGATCCCCGTATCCAGCAATTGTTGTTGGTTGTTAACTTTACAATGATATTTTTCCACCAAAATATCCGATACTGTTTTGGTATTGACTTTTGCCATTTGGTCTTTGGCATCAAACTCAAAGTCAATATCATCGTAATAATCCAGCATATCCTTCACAAAAGGGTGCCCTTTTTCTGCACCAAACACAGCTGTAAAAGGATACTGAGGATTTTCAAAGCCTACAAAAGCTTTATTTTCTAAAAAAGACGACAGATCGTCCATTACAATGACGTCTGTGTCCAGATAAATGCCCCCATAATGGTAAATGGCATAAGCCCGGATATAGTCGCTAACATAAGCCCATTTTTTTTGTTCATACGCCTGACGGACAAAGCGATTGGATTGGATGTCAAAATTATTCTCGTTCCATTCCATAATTTTATAATCACCCAAATGTTTTCTCCAAGTTTTCATACAAAGCTGGATGTTTTTGGGTTTCTCTTTCCCGCCTACCCATACATAATGGATTATCTTAGGAATCGCCATTGTCATCTCCCTTTCTGCCTACTTTTTTGCCGATCTTGAGAACCGTTTCGTTGTCCTTAAAAGACATCAGCGTCCAAAAAATACACGCGGCGATCTGAACCTCAAAGATATTATAAAAGAAGCCAAACCATCCGAAAATAATGCATAAGAGGATTTTAAAATGATCTTTACGATGGCGGTATAAAATGGCGCACAGGAAAGCAGCAAACAATAGGGTTCCTATTGTTCCATTTTCCACTAACACCTTGATATATTCAATATCAGAATAAAACGGGAAGGGAATGTCGTATTGGTCGTAAATAGCCGGTTTAAAGTTAAGGCTTGCTGCCGAGCCAAAGGTGCCGAAGCCAGTGCCCACCACAGGATGATCTATAAATACTTTAAGCCCTGTTTGGACAGAATAAATACGGCCATTGGTAGCACTAGCTTCGTACATCTCCGACTCTCCCATTTCATTGAGGCGGTCGCTTGTACTAACTCCTAAAGAGCCGTTAATTACTTCTTGATGCTGGATATTAATGTCTTCCGATTTATCAATGATTTCCCGGTAGTAAAGGCCGTTTAATGCATTGAGAGCCACTGTAATAACCGCCACACAGGCTACCACAATGGCAGTATAACCTACTGCTTTTTTCCACAACATTTTCCATTCCTTTTTCAAGGTAACGTGCAGAGCCAGCAACGCAAGACCAATCACCATGATAATCAACGTGCTTCTGGACATGCTCAGGAAAATAGATGCAATCAGGACTACATACACCACAATAGGAGACTTTTTTTGATAATGATAGTCCTTATAACAACTGGCAAAAAATACAAAAGACAAGAAAACGCCATATGTGTTCGGATTATAAAATAAGCTGTATACTCGGGCAAAATTGCTTGGGTAGATAATGGACTCTGCTACCTCTTGCGAGAAAAACACTGTTTTACTTGTGACTTTTTCCACCATAGCAAATACAAACAAAACACATGCGACTATCTGCAATACTTTAATGGCAATACAATACTCTCTCTCGCCAAATTCAAAATTTCTTAAAACAAAAAACAAGACATAGTATACTGAAATACTGCGAACTTGGAATACAAATGCCGACAAGCCCACATGATTAACCAATACTGTACTAATAAAGCCTACCGCTAAAAACCCTAAGAAAAACCAATCATAAATTCTAAATTTATATCGAAAGCGGATGCTAATAGAGTACCCTATAAACAACAGCAAAACTAAAACGTCTGGCACAGCCTTCAGGGCTGAAGTGGTCAAATCCGCCAATGGACTGCGAAATGGAATGAAAACAAAAAGAAATAGGACTAAATAGAACCCTAT
>CALCVR010000169.1 GCA_937905915.1 uncultured Eubacteriaceae bacterium | reverse complement strand
TTGGGAAGCACCTCTAAATTTCCCAAATGGGCGGCGGCTTTTAAATATCCTCCTGAGGAGAAAATCACTCGTCTGGTGGATATTGAAATCAACGTAGGACGCACTGGTGTATTGACGCCAACCGGGGTATTTGAACCTATCTTATTGGCTGGATCCACTGTCAGCCGTGCCACCCTGCACAACGAGGATTTTATTGCAGAGAAAAAAATCAGCATCGGCGATACAGTCGTTCTTCGGAAAGCGGGAGATATTATCCCGGAAGTAGTGGCTGTGGTGGAACATGACGATTGTCATGAGCCTTACCAGATGCCTCGTATCTGTCCTTCCTGCGGCGGACCGGTCCATCGGGAAGAGGGAGAAGCCGCTTTGCGCTGCAACAATCCCGAATGTCCAGCTCAGCTTTTGCGCAATCTTATTCACTTTGCCTCTAGGGATGCTATGGACATCGAAGGGTTAGGCCCTGCTGTAGTAGAGCAATTGGTGGACAACAATCTAGTCAAATCCTCAGCCGACTTATATCGCCTTAAGGCAGAGGATGTAGCTGATATTGAGCGTATGGGGGAAAAATCGGCGTCCAACCTGATAGAAGCTATTGAGAAGAGCAAGCAAAACGATCTTTCCCGCCTGCTTTTTGCCTTAGGGATCCGTCATATCGGTCAAAAAGCAGCCAAGCTTTTAGCCGAGCAGTTTCATGATATGGACTCGCTTTTTAAAGCCACCGTCGAGCAGGTAAACGCCATTGATGGATTTGGCCAAGTGATGGCACAATGCGTTGTGGATTTCTTCCAGCAATCTCAAACTCTTCATCTCATTGGACAGCTAAAAGAAGCTGGCGTCAATATGGTCTCATCTACTGTTGTAAAAGACAATCGTTTTGCAGGTATCAGCTTTGTGCTGACCGGTACTCTTCCCACCTATACAAGAGAAGAAGCATCTGTGCTCATCGAACAAAGGGGAGGTAAAGTAACTTCCAGCGTTTCCAAAAAAACCGGCTATGTCCTAGCAGGAGAAGCTGCTGGCAGTAAGCTAACCAAAGCTCAAAAATTGGGTGTTGAAATTATCGATGAACAGCGTTTTAAACAATTAGCTGGTATTGATGCGTAAGTACAAAAGAAAATCTGGGCTTGTACAAATAAATATACAAGCCCAGATTTTCTTTAAGAGATCTCTAAATACTCCTGTAGATCTTGACGAAGCTCCTGTTTCATCCGAAAATATTCGCACGGGTTGAGATGCAACGCCTCCATGATCTCCTGATCGGTCTCCTGTAACGTTAACTTTCGCATGATCTGATGTTTCATTTCACCCAACCGATAAGCATAGTCCCAAAGCATAACGCCGCTGGTAAAATCCCCTTGGATGGGAAACAGTACAGTTTCTATCGCTTCCCTGTTGGCATCTGATACCATTTGGTTGAGGGAAAAAGGACTTTCTTCAGAAATTCGTTTATTCCTAGTTTTACGAAGATTATCCAATTTGTTCTTCATATGAAAAAAGGTATAGGTCCAAAAGTCGCAGCAACCTTCGTATTTAGGATAAAGCGTCCGGGCTTCCCAATAGGCAAACCAGCCTTCCGACCTGCATTCCTCTCTAGCTGGTAAAACCACTCCTGCGTCCACAAGGCTTTGCGTAAAAGCAGTATCTTTAATACGTCCTCCACCCGGAAATTGATAGTTAGGATGATCACTTTGAAAAATAGCGATGATTTGCTTATTCGGATGGATTCGAAATCCAACGGCCAAAGAAGGTATTTTTTCTTTTAGCACCTCTAGAAACTTTTGATTGAGGGCCACATAACCCCTTTGACTCACATTGACGGAATAAACGGGAAAGGATGATCTTGGTTGTGGAATAGGAATCAGCTCAGAAAGATCAAGATCCATGGTCGCAACATCCATCATACAAAATCCTTCTTTCTCAATCAAAATTCTTTAAGCTGGCAAAATGAAATGAACAATTCACAAGTTTATGAAGATTATCCTTGTTTCTGATTCTACAACATTTTCTCTCAATAATCTAGAAAAATATCGTTTTATGGATAAACAAAATATTTTTTC
>CALCVR010000168.1 GCA_937905915.1 uncultured Eubacteriaceae bacterium | reverse complement strand
GGCGGCCAATTCCTCGTGAGAGGAGGTATTGAGGTAACGGGCAGGGATGATAACGTCGGTGTCTACATTGTCCCCATAGCGGTGGACGGCGCCTTCAATCTGGATCATAATAATTGCTTCCTCCTTCTCAATCAAGCTTGGCGGGATCGGTGATGTAGCCGGTAACGGCGCTGGCAGCAGCTACGTCCGGGTTGCTCAAGTACACTTCGGAATCCACATGGCCCATACGGCCTACAAAATTGCGGTTTGTGGTGGCAACGGCACGCTCGCCAGCCGCTAGAATTCCCATATGCCCGCCCAGGCATGGGCCGCATGTGGGAGTGGATACCACTGCGCCTGCCTTGATAAAGTCCTCAATGAGGCCCTCGTGCATGGCCTGTAAATAGATGTTCTGAGTGCCGGGGATGACAATGCATCGGACATTCTTGGCCACCTTACGGCCCTTGAGGATAGCGGCGGCGGCGCGTAGGTCCTCCATACGTCCGTTGGTGCAGGAGCCGATAACAGCTTGGTCAATTTTGACCTCTCCCACCTCATCGATGGTGCGGGTATTCTCCGGGAGATGAGGGAAGGCAACGGTGGGACGCAGCGTAGAGAGATCAATGGTATATTTGGCGGTATACTCTGCATCGGGATCGGCCTCATAAGCCGTCATGGGATGCTGGACACGGCCCTCACAATAAGCGCGGGTCACATCGTCCACAGGGAAGATACCGTTTTTTGCACCGGCTTCGATGGCCATATTGGCGATACATAGGCGGTCGTCCATGGATAGGTTCTTGACACCATCGCCAGTGAACTCAATGGACTGGTACAGTGCCCCGTCCACCCCGATCATGCCGATGAGATGGAGGATGACATCCTTGCCCGACACATGCTTTTGGAATTTGCCGGTCAACGTCACTTGGATGGCCGACGGCACTTTAAACCAAGTTTTGCCGGTGGCCATACCGGCCGCCATATCGGTGGAACCCATGCCGGTGGAGAAAGCTCCCAATGCGCCATAGGTACAGGTGTGGGAATCGGCGCCGATGACCAAGTCGCCCGGTCCTACCAGTCCTTTTTCCGGCAAAAGGGCGTGTTCGATGCCCATATCGCCAACGTCAAAAAAATTCTCAATGTCGTATTGATTGGCAAAGGCGCGAACCTTCTTGCACTGTTCAGCAGCTTTGATGTCCTTATTGGGGGTAAAGTGATCCATCACCAGGGCGATTTTTTTATTGTCAAACACCTGATGAGCGCCGCAGCGTTCAAACTCATTGACCGCTACCGGCGAGGTAATGTCATTGCCCAACACTAAATCCAACTTCGCTTCGATCAGTTGGCCGGCTTTGACCTCCTTAAGCCCCGCATGGGCTGCCAGGATTTTTTGTGACATGGTCATTCCCATAATGCATCCTCCTTGGTTTCATGGGTTTTCTTGTCCTACTATTTTCATCTATTTATTATTCCCCAGGATGGGGCGTTTGTCAATGTATCAATCTTTGGCTTCCCGGTCGCAGATCAGCTTGTATTCAAAGGAATCCACCAGCGCAAGCCAGCTTGCACGGATAACGTCGGCCGATACGCCTACGGTAGTCCAAACACGTTTGCCGTCGGTAGAGGTAATGAGTACGCGAACTACAGCGGCGGTAGCGTCTCCGGAATCCATAACGCGGACCTTGTAGTCGATCAGGCGGCTCTTTTCCAAGCGGGGATAAAACTGTGCCAGAGCCTCCCGGAGCGCCTGGTCCAGAGCGTGGACAGGGCCGTCCCCCTCGGCGGCCGAGATGCTCAGCTGCCCGTTGACCCGGATTTTGATGGTGGCGGTGGCCGAATTGCCGGTGTCGTCCACCGGTTGTTCGTCCAGGATCTTGTAGCTCACCAATTCAAAACTGGGGGAATAGCGGTGCAGTTCCTTGCGGACCACTAAATCAAAACTGGCGTCGGCTCCTTCAAACTGATAGCCTTCCAGTTCCATTTTCTTGAGCCGCTCAATAATGCAGCGAATCTCCAGGGAATCCCGATCCAAACCGGGGCACAGCTTATGGATGCGGCGCAGCACAGCGGTTCGTCCCGTCTGTTCCGACATCAAAAACCGCCGTTCATTTCCCACCGATTCCGGACCGATGTGTTCAAAAGAACAGGAATTTTTAAGCACTCCATCGGCGTGCATTCCCGCTTTATGGGCAAAAGCCGACGATCCTACGTAAGGGGTGACGTTTGGAAGCTGCATATTAGCTACTTCAGCCAGTTCCCGTGCGGCCTGGGTAAGCATGGGGAGATTTTCCTCTGGGATGCACTCATATCCCATTTTCAGCTGGGCATTGGCGATGACGGTGGAGAGGGCTGCGTTGCCGCACCGCTCCCCGAATCCCAGATAAGTGCCCTGCACCTGGACGGCGCCGGCCTCCACCGCCGCCATGGAATTGGCCACCGCTACGCCGGAATCGTTGTGGCAGTGGATCCCCACCTTAACCTCTGGGAACCGCTCCACCACAAGACGGGTGACCTTTCTGATTTCTTCTGGGAAGCATCCGCCGTTGGTATCGCACAACACCACCGTCTCAGCCCCGCCCTTCACGGCGGCGGCAAGGGCATCCAGTGCGAACTGGGGATTGTGCCGGTATCCGTCAAAGAAGTGTTCCGCGTCAAAAAACACCCGTTTTCCTTTGCCCTTGAGGTAAGCTACGCTTTCCTGGATCATATTGAGATTTTCCTCCAGGGTGGTTCCCAGAATCTCGGTGACGTGTAAATCCCAGCTTTTTCCAAAAATGCAGCACACAGGCGTATCTGCCTCCAAAAGGGAGTTGAGGCTTTTATCCTCCTCAGCCCGGATGCCCTTGCGCCGAGTCGATCCAAAGGCCACCAGCGTCGCATGCTTAAGCTGTAACCGGGATACCTCCTGAAACAGTTCCATATCCTTTGGGTTGGAACCGGGATTGCCGGCCTCGATATAAGGCACGCCTAAATCATCCAATACCCGGACAACCGCCAATTTATCCTCCACGGAAAAGGAGATACCCTCCCCTTGGCTGCCGTCCCGCAGGGTGGAATCAAAAATTTCAAGTGATTTTTTCATAGTCAAAAACCTCCTTGCTCTGGAAACGCTCTTTGCATCATAAGCGCAGCCGCTCATTGGTCGTGGTCGACGATGGAACCGTCTCCCCGTTCCAAGGCGGTGATGCCGGTACGGGCCATCTCTACCACCGGGTACTTTTGCAGGCTCTGGATAAGTTCATCTATTTGTTCGCTTTGGCCGGTGGCCTCGATGGTAATGGTGTGATGGCTGATATCCAGAATCCTAGCCCCGTGCCGGTAGGCGATATGTAGGGCGTCGGAACGCTGTCTATTGTCCACCCGGATTTTAACCAACAGCAGTTCGCTGTGGGAGGCGTCCTCTTTGGTCAGCAGCGATACTTTTTTCACGTCCTCCAGCTTGTTGAGTTGGCAAATGACCTGCCGGATTTGGGATTTATCCCCCGTCATGGCGATGGTCATACGGCTGGTCTTGGGATCTTCTGTAGTGCAGGCGGTGACACTTTCGATGTTAAATCCACGGCGGTTAAACAGGCCTGTGATACGCAACAGAACGCCGGGATGGTTGTTGGCCAAAGCCGATAAAATCACTTTTTCTTCCATATGAAAAGCCTCCTTAAACCGTGGGATCGGGCATGGTCATCATGATTGCGTCGGCCGATGCTCCCGGCGGGATCATGGGTAGAGCATTGCAATCGGGGGAGATCTGGCAGTCCACTACAACCGGTTTGCCCAGGGCCAAAGCTTTGTCCACCACTTCTTCCACCTGTTCCGGTTTTGTGATGCGCATGCCGGTGACGCCAAAGGCTTCGGCCAATTTGACCAGGTCGGTTTTTCTGTGAGGATCGGTCTGGGAGAAGCGGTATCCGTAAAACAACTTCTGCCACTGGCGCACCATGCCCAGGACGCTGTTGTTCATGACCATCACTACCACCGGCAATTCATAGGACGCCAACGTGGTCAGCTCATTGAGATTCATGTGGAAGGAGCCGTCCCCTGTAAACAGCACCACCTTGCGCTCTGGATTGGCTACCTTTGCGCCGATGGCGGCGCCCAATCCGTAACCCATGGTGCCCAGTCCGCCCGAAGTGGCAAAGGTGCGGGGACGATTAAAGCGATACCGCTGAGCCACCCACATCTGATGCTGGCCTACATCGGTTACCATGATATCGTCGTCAGAGGTGCGGGCACGGACAGCGTCGATAATAGCCATGGGATCGGGATATTCCCCATTATCCTGAGGCGGTACCGGATGCCCTACCTTCCAATTTTCCATCTCCTTAAGCCAAACATCATGGTTCTCCTCCGGCACTCTCTGACTCAAACTGTCCAGGAGTTTTTTTAAATCTCCCACCAGGGAGTAGGAAGTTTGGACGTTTTTATCGATTTCAGCCGGGTCGATATCCAAATGCAAAATCTTCGCTTGGGAGGCAAACTGTTTGCGGTCCCCCGCCACACGGTCGGAAAATCTCGCTCCCGCCACCAACAGAAGGTCGGCCTCCTGGGTAGCCTTATTGGCAGCGTAGGTACCGTGCATGCCGATCATACCGACAAACAGAGGATGGTCGGCTGGGAAGCCCCCTAAGCCCATAACCGAGCAGCAGACGGGAGCTTGCAATTTCTCAGCCAGCCGGATAAGATCTTCTGTGGCGCCGGAGGAAATAACCCCTCCGCCGGCGTAGATCAGGGGACGTTTTGCCTCTTTTAACATCTGAGCGGCTTTCTGTACTGTTTCCTCCTTCATCTCCGGGAGGGAAGAGAGCGGCAATGGATCGGCCGGCGTGTATTCTGTGACAGCAGCCGTGATGTCCTTTGGTACGTCGATAAGCACCGGCCCGGG
>CALCVR010000167.1 GCA_937905915.1 uncultured Eubacteriaceae bacterium | reverse complement strand
GGGACAGTGATGAGGGCATCCCTGCACAAAGAGACAAAGCCGTAGTCCCGGACCGTCCACAATAGAATCTTGAGCCACACCGGCCGCTCGTACGATATTTTCCATAAATTAAACACCGTGTTTGACGCGGTCGTGTTCCTCAGCGCGTTTTGCATCGTTAAAGCGATCTAAGGTGCCTACCAAATATCCGGTGATGCGGCGGATGCGTTCAAAGGGCTGGCTTTCAGTTTCCTTGCGGCCGCACATGGGGCAGGTGTCGCCGATAACGCCGGTGTATCCGCACACCGGATCCCGGTCCACCGGGTGGTTGATGGAGCCGTAACCTACGCCGGCATCGTACATACAGCGGATGACCTTTTCAAAAGCGTCCAGATTCTGGAGGGGATCGCCGTCCAGTTCTACGTAGGTGATGTGACCGGCATTGGTCAAGGCATGATAGGGGCCCTCCAATTGGATCTTCTGGAAGGCGCTGATGGGATAATACACCGGGATATGGAAACTGTTGGTATAATAATCCCGATCGGTCACGCCGGGAATGACGCCGAATTTCTCTTTGTCGATGCGGACGAAACGTCCGGACAGTCCTTCGGCGGGAGTAGCCAACAAGGAATAATTCATACCGGTTTTTTTGCACTCCTGATCCATACGCTCCCGCATGTGGGAAACGATGCTGAGGCCCAGATTCTGAGCTACCTGACTTTCGCCGTGATGCTGGCCAATGAGAGCTTTGAGGGCTTCGGCTAAACCGATGAAGCCAACGCTCAAGGTGCCGTGTTTGAGCACTTCCCGAACCTCGTCATCAGGACCCAAATTTTCGCTGTCCAGCCATACGCCCGCGCCCATGAGGAAGGGGAAATTACGCACCTTTTTGCGTGCCTGGATTTCAAAGCGCTCGTTGAGTTGATCGATACATAAGTCCATGGTGCGGTCCAGATCCTCGAAGAAGCGATCCACATCGCCAGCCGCCTGGATGGCGATACGGGGGAGGTTGATAGAGGTAAAGCTCAAATTGCCGCGGCCGTAACTGATCTGTTTGGACTTATCGTATTCGTTGGCCATGACGCGAGTGCGGCAGCCCATGTAAGCTACTTCGGTTTCCGGATGTCCGGGGACGTAGTACTCCAGGTTGAAGGGGGCGTCCTGGAAGCTGAAGTTGGGGAAGAGACGCTTGGCGCTGACCCGCATAGCCAATTTGAAGAGATCATAGTTGGGGTCACAGGGATCGTAGTTGACGCCCTTTTTGATGCGGAAAATGTGAATGGGGAAAATAGGGGTTTCGCCTCGACCCAGCCCCTTTTCCTGGGCTAAAAGGACGTTTTTAATGACCATGCGGCCTTCAGGGGAGGTATCCATGCCGTAGTTGATGGAGGAGAAAGGGGTCTGGGCGCCGGCGCGAGAATGCATGGTATTGAGGTTGTGGATCAAAGCCTCCATGGCCTGGAAGGTGGCGCGATCAGTTTCTTCCACAGCGTGCTGCTGGGAGAAAGTTACGGCCTTTTGAACCAGAGAGGCATCCAGACCAGTATTGACCAAGGCGCCGGCCAGCATGTCATTATATTCCTGAGAATTTCCCAGGGAAGGGGTATGTCCCTGCTCCTGGAGGGAACGATAGACTTCCTCAGCAATTTTGACGGCGTCCTCATCGCCCAGCAACTCCAGAGAATTTTTGAGCTTCTGAAAATACCGTTTGCGGAAAGTCTTGGCCACACCAGCGGCCATACCGTAGTCGAAGTTGACGATAGATTGGCCGCCGTGTTGATCGTTCTGGTTGGATTGGATGGCTATGCAGGCCAAAGCCGAATAGCTCTGAATGTCGTTGGGCTCCCGAAGGGTACCGTGACCGGTGCAGAATCCACCGGAGAACAGTTTTTGGATATCGATTTGGCAGCAGGTGGTGGTGAGGGTCAGGAAGTCCAGATCGTGGATGTGGATGCGGCCTTCCTGATGGGCGCGGGCATGCTCGGGTTTCAGCACATTCATCTGGAAGAAGTGCTTGGCGCTTTCGGAACCGTACTTGAGCATGGTGCCCATGGCGGTATCGCCATCCACATTGGCGTTTTCCCGCTTAATATCGCTTTCTTTGGCATCCTTAAAGGTGATATCCTCCAAGGTCTTCATGAGACGGGTGTTGAGCTCTCGGGTACGGGATCTCTCGGCCCGGTAAAGGATATAGGCTTTGGCGGCATGGACATATCCGTTTTGGATGAGGATACGTTCCACATGATCCTGGATTTCTTCCACCCCAGGGGTGGTGCAACCGTCGGCCTCCAGAGCTTGTTCCACCATGGGTACAAGATGCTCAGCAGCCTCCTGGGCGTCAGGCTGATGGGTTGCCACCATGGCCTTCTGGATAGCGGTGGCTATTTTCAAAGCGTCGTAGGCCATTTGACGGCCGTCCCGCTTGACAATGCAAGAGATCATGTGTGATTTCCTCCTTCAATGTGGTACACTAGATATAGTAAGCTTATTTATTATAAACACAAGAAATAGTATTGTCAATGGGTAGCACCCCAAAAAACCGCAAAAAGAAACTTTTCAGCTGGCAGCTGAAAAGTCTGTATTTTCAAAAGAAAGTTCCGAAATCTAGTATATCATAGAGAAGGGAACTTGTCTACTAAGAAGGGGGATTTTGGGAAAAGATGCGTCTGAAAGGAATGAGACGGCTATGCTTTTTGGCACAATAACTGAAGGCAGGAAAAAACGTCCTGAAGAAACATGGAGATATTTGTCGAAAGCTATCGATAGAGGGAAGGAAGGTTGCAATCTAGAGCCGACGGTTTTATAATGAAAACCGTCGGAAGAAAGGGGAGAACCGGATGGATGCAAGCATTATGATTGTGGACGATGAAAAAGAGATTGCAGATTTGGTAGAAGTCTACTTAAAAAATGAAAACTATCAGGTCATGAAGTTTTACGATGCCAAGGAAGCGTTACAGTGCGCAGGGCATCATCGGCTGGATCTGGCCATACTGGACGTCATGATGCCGGGTATGGACGGCTTCACCCTTTGCCGCAAACTGAGAGAGCAATACACTTTTCCTATTCTGATGCTGACGGCGAAAGGGGAAGACTTGGATAAAATCACAGGATTGACCATCGGAGCCGACGATTACATCACAAAACCATTTAATCCCCTGGAATTAGTAGCCCGGGTCAAAGCACAATTGAGGCGGTACACCCGCTATAATCAAAAGGAACCAGAAGAGCTCCATCGCATTGAGATTGACGGCCTGGTTATTGATCAGGATACCCACCGCTGTACTCTCTATGATAGGCCCCTGTCCCTGACCCCTACGGAATTCTCCATTTTGTGGATTCTGTGTGAAAATAGGGGGAAGGTCATCAGTTCAGAGCGTCTGTTTGAGACGGTATGGGGGGAAAAGTATCTGGAGAGCAATAATACCGTCATGGTACACATACGGCGGCTAAGGGAGAAAATGCACGAGGATTCCAGAAGACCCAGGTTTATCAAAACGGTATGGGGAGTGGGGTATCAAATTGACAAGTAATTATGGAAAATTCCGATTAAAGCTTCTAGGACGAATGGGTGTCGTCATACTGGTAGTAGGTCTCCTATTTTTGTTAGCTATCCCCATTTTTGTGGATGGTATCTTTGAAGACTCTTTTGCAAACTGGCTTTACGACGTCAACCCTTCCCTTTATTATTTTGCTCTGAGTAACAAAACGTTTATTCTACTCGTGGCTTTTCTCGTGGTTTTGCTGGTGAGTTTGGGCATTGTGGTGGCTCTCTTCACCAAGTACATCGATCAAATCAGCGGGGCAGTAGAACACGTGTTTGTAGAGAATCCCGATCCCATTCAGCTACCCAGTGAACTGCGTCCTATGGAAACCAAACTTAATACCATCAAAAACACCCTGCGTCAACGCCAGTTCGAGGCCAAGGAAAGCGAACGGCGCAAGGATGACCTGGTTGTCTATTTGGCTCACGATATCAAGACACCGCTAACCTCTATTATCGGCTATTTGAGCCTTTTGGAGGAACAGAAGGAATTGCCAGCCGAACGCCGGGAAAAATATCTAGAGGTGGTGAAGGAGAAGGCCAATCGTCTGGAGGGGCTTGTCAACGAACTGTTTGACGTCACCCGTTTTAACGCCCAGCATATTGAACTTACCACCCGTAAAGTCAACTTAAACCGTATGCTCCGTCAGCTGATGGAGGAATTCTATCCCTTGCTCAAAGAGCACGATTTGGGATGCCGTTTGGATATTCCAGAAGTTCACCCAGTGGTGGCCGATCCAGACCAGCTAGCGCGTGTGTTTGACAATTTGCTGCGCAACGCTGTACACTACAGTGAGCCGGCGTCGGACATTATAGTATCCATGAGACAAGATCAGAGATATACCTCTATTCAGTTTAGCAACTATGGCGTGACCATCCCGGCTGAAAAGCTGGAACGCATTTTTGAAAAGTTTTACCGACTGGATGAATCACGGTCCAGTGAAAACGGAGGAGCAGGATTGGGATTGGCCATAGCTAAACGAATTGTGGAACAACATAGAGGAACCATTACTGCCCAAAGCAAGAATCTGTGGACTACCTTTTGTGTCACCCTGCCCAACGGATGGGAGGCAGCTCCGATAAACTCATAGAAGGAATGAAGATAGGAAGGATGTCTTGTCCGGGAGGACACTAATTTGGCGCATCGCGTTGTTAGCAGGGACGATACTGTGGATTGCCTTTATTTTTTCGCATTCCTTGGCACCGGGGGAACAGTCGGACATCGAAAGCACAAAAGTGCAAGGTGTGCTGCAATTTATTCTAGACAGTATAGGACTTTCCTCCATTGGAATCAGCCATCATTTTGTGCGAAAGATGGCTCATTTTATAGAATTTT
>CALCVR010000166.1 GCA_937905915.1 uncultured Eubacteriaceae bacterium | reverse complement strand
CGCCGTAGTGCAGGGTTAAACCTTTGGTCCTAATAATGGGATTACCCGTTTCTATCTTCATGAAGATCTCCTCACTGTTTGTTTTTCTTTCTGGCCTTGGCTCTTACGGCCCGCGCAGCCAGATTGATGACCAGGACAATGATAAGCAAGAGAGCCGCAATGGCCCATGCGACGTCGAATTTACCTTCTTCAAAGGCCGTCATGTAGAGAGCTACCGACAGGGTGGCGCCGCTTCGTGTATAAGCTTCAAAGATGGTGTCGGCCACAATTTTACCGAAACCGGCGGTAAAGAGCAGCGCGGCGCTTTCACCCACAATGCGTCCCACCGATAGGATACATCCTGTGATGATGCCGTCAATGCTGCTGGGCAGCACGATGGTGCGCACCATATGCCATTTGGTGGCGCCTAGTCCCAAAGCTCCTTCTCGATAGCTTTCCGGCACGGATTTTAAACTTTCCTGGGTGGTACGGATGATGGTGGGAAGCGTCATGATAACCAAGGTGAGACATCCGGCCAAAAGGCTGCTTTGGAACCCTAACATCTGGCAGAACACTAGCATGCCTACCAAACCGTAGATGATGGAGGGGATACCAGCCAAGGTTTCAGTGGTAAACTCGATGACGCGGATGAGATGTTTGTTTTTTGCATATTCGGTCAGATAGACAGCAGCGCCTACGCCCAACGGCAACACGATGAGCAAGGATAAGAGGATAACATATAAGGTGTTTAAAATATAGGGGTAAATACCCTCAATTTTTTTGGTAACGCTGGGCGTGCTGGTAATGAGATGCCAATTGAGCTCCGGAAGGCCTTTGTACAGCACGTAACCGATGATCCCCACCAGCACAGCCATGGTGATGGCGGCGGCAACATACACAAAGGTGGTGCGCAGTCCATTTTTAAAGGCGCGTGATTTACTTTTCATGTTTGTTCACCCGCTTGAGCACGGCATTGAGAACGCCGTTGATGATCATAATGAAGACAAAGAGCACCAAAGCGATACTAAAGAGGGATTCTCTCTGAAGGCCAGAGGCATAGCTCATCTCTTTGGACACTGCGGTGGTCAGGAAGGTGACGCTCTTGAAGAGCCCCGGCATATTGGCCACGTTGCCGGCTACCATCATAACAGCCATAGCTTCGCCCACGGCGCGGCCGATGCCCAAAACGATACCGGCGGCAATACCGCTTTTGGCGGCGGGGACGCTGACTTTAAAATAGGTTTCAGAGGTAGTGGCGCCCAAGGCGAGGCTGGCCTCTTCGTACTCCTTGGGGACGGCGTTGAGGGCCGTTACACTGACCGAAATGATGTTGGGCAAAATCATGATGCTCAACACTAGGATGGCCGAGAGCAAACAGGCGCCGTTAGAAAGTTCAAAAGCCTGGGCAACCGCCGGGACCAGCACAAGCATACCAACCAAGCCGTATACCACGCTGGGGATGCCTGCCAGAAGCTCTACCGCCGCGCTCACTGGGGCGGCCAATTTTTTCGGGGCTATTTTCGATAGGAAAATAGCAGTCAGAAGTCCAATGGGCACACCAATCAGGGTGGCGCCGGCGGTGCCCCACATGCTGGTGAGGATAAAGGGAAGGATGCCGTAGCTGGGATCAGCAGCGGTGCTCTTCCACTCGGTGCCGAACAGGAAATCAATGGGCCCGATTTCAAAGATGGCCGGCAGACCGGAAATCAACATATAGATCGTGATGAGCACCACACAAGCGATGGCCACAATACCACAGATAAAAAAGATGCTGTTCATCACTTTTTCAATTAAGTGTTTGACACGCATAGAATCTCCTCCTAGTAAAAGCCCGGTGGACAGGATACTGTCCACCGGGTTTGTGCGCAAGGGGAAAATTTATCTGGGAAGTTAGGCTAGCGGGACAGCACCGGCAGTGCGGATCAATTCGTCAGCATCGCTGCTAGAGGCAAATTCGAGGAAGGCTTTAGCGGCTTCGGACAGTTCACCGCCGTCCTTGGTGACGAAAACAAAGGGACGCTGGATAGCATAGGTGCCGTCTTGAACGGTCTCTTCACTGGGAGCGACTTTGTCGATGGTCAAGGTTTTGACGCTGTCATCCACAGCCGAGAGAGAGGCATAGCCAATGGCGCTTTGATTGGATTGGACCTTAGCAATCACAGCGCCAGTGGCAGTCAACTCTTCCGAATAAACACACTTATCTTCTACGCCGACGATGCTCTCAAAGCCATCGCGAGTACCGCTGCCGGCTTCGCGGCCGATGAAGACGATCTCTTGGTCGTTGCCGCCCAGTTCGCTCCAATTCTTGACTTCACCGGTGGCGATACGGGCCAGATCTTCGAGGCTTAAGTCGGTGATGGGATTATCCTTGTTGACGATAATGGAGATGCCGTCTAAGGCAATTTTGGTAGCGGTGACGCCGGTTTCCTCTTTCTTCAGGTCACGGCTGGAGAGGCCGATGTCCAAACTTCCCTCGGTGGCGCCGGTGATGCCTGCGCCGCTGCCGGTGGGCTCGTAAGAGATATCGACATCGGGATATTTTTCAGCAAAGGCTTCCTGTAGGGCGCCGAGGACGGCTTCCATACTGGTGCTGCCGCCGGTGGTGACTTTGCCGGACAGCTCTTTGGAAGCGCTGGAATCCTCTGCGCTGGCCGCTGCCGAGGAATCGGCTGCCTTAGAAGAACCTGCTGTGCTGGAAGAACCGCTGCTTCCACAGCCCGACAG
>CALCVR010000165.1 GCA_937905915.1 uncultured Eubacteriaceae bacterium | reverse complement strand
AACAGGGTGTCCTTCCGTAGGGACACCCTGTTTTTTATTGTCCGTAAGCGGCTACCATAAATGTTTCCACCTGTTTGGAAGAAAGATCACATTGTGTTATAATCAAGAAAAATGAAATGTTATGGAACAAAAAGGAGAAGTATCTCATGAAAAAACAGCGTCCTTATCCCATTGCAATTGTTACTCCCAAGGCAGAACGATCCATTGTATCCGGACACCCTTGGATTTACGATACCGAAGTTACTTTTGCGCAGGGTACCGATCCACAAAACGGAGCGCTGGTGGATGTAGTATCAGGCAAAGGGCGGTTTTTAGGGACTGGTCTTCTTAGCCAGGAAAGCAAGATCCGCATCCGGCTCATCAGCCGCAATGCAAATGATACCTTTGACCGGGCTTTTTGGAAGCGGAGGATCCAGTACGCATGGGAGTACCGCAAGACGGTCATGGCGCCGGAAGATCTTTCCTGTTGCCGGGTAATCTTTGGGGAAGCTGACAGCTTCCCGGGCTTGACGGTGGATCGTTTTGGCAGCATCCTTGTGACCCAGACCCTTTCTCTAGGCATTGAACAGCGTAA
Source organism: uncultured Eubacteriaceae bacterium (assembly GCA_937905915.1). Taxonomy (GTDB): domain Bacteria; phylum Bacillota; class Clostridia; order Oscillospirales; family Acutalibacteraceae; genus Solibaculum. The sequence continues at coordinate 2,166 of CALCVR010000165.1, read as the reverse complement.
AGACGTAATTTTTCCCTTGCTCTATGAAGCCCTGACCGAGGACGGACAAACCATAGAGGGCATCTATGAGCGAAATGACGTGGCCATCCGAGTCCACGAGGGCCTGGAGCAAAACAAGGGATTTTATCCTTTGGAGGGCCGTCCCATTCCGCCTAGTACCAGCACCCGTATTGTGGAAAATGGCATCGCCTATGAGGTGAATTTTGAGAATGGACAAAAGACAGGTTTTTTCCTGGATCAAAAGTACAATCGAAGGGCAGTAGCGCGCCTTGCCAGGGGACGCAAGGTGTTGGATTGCTTTACCCATACCGGATCTTTTGCACTTAACGCGGCGTCCGGAGGCGCTAAGCATGTGTGCGCCGTAGACGTTAGCCAAGAGGCGGTGGATATGGCCCGCCGCAACGCACAGGAAAATGGACTAGACGGGCGTATGGATTTTGTATGCACCAACGTGTTTGACCTATTGCCGCAGCTTTTGGACGCAGGGGAAAAGCCCTATGACTTTATTATTCTAGATCCCCCTGCCTTTACCAAATCCCGCAAGACGGTGCAAAGCGCCCTGCGGGGATACAAGGAGATCAATTACCGGGCCATGAAATTGCTGCCCCGGGGAGGATATTTGGCCACCTGTAGCTGTAGCCATTTTGTGATGGAGGATACCTTTTGCAAAATGCTTCATGATGCGGCAGCCGATGCGGGAGTCCAGCTCCGTCAAATTGAAGCCCGTCAGCAAGCGCCCGATCACCCCATTTTGTGGAACGTCCCGGAGACCAACTATCTGAAATTTTACCTATTCCAGGTGGTATAAGAAATACAAATAGTATAAATAATGCTATAATATACTAAAATAGGGCTATAAGCGATTGCTTTCCTTTTAGAGAGGAGGCTGTCGCTTATGGCCCTATTTTGTCATAGAGAGAAAAAACGCCCTATTTTATTTTCCCGAAATAGAAGGAATCAAGGAAAATAAAGCTGGATTCAAAGGAGTATTCAAGTTCAAAAAGGAGGATATGTTATACTTATAGTATTATATATCAGTGATTATACAGATATTGACATAAAAAGACGGCCAATTCCCCAAAAATCTGAGGACAGCCGTCTTTTTGTACGTTATTCCATTTCGCCGTTGGCGCTGGAAGTATGCTCCGGATAATTGCCCAAAAAGGCAAAATAGGGAAGTTCCTCCGAAAGCCATCGCAATAAATGAAGGGTATCGTCTCCCACTGCATTGCCTAGAAAGTCGAGATAAAAGTAATATTCAAACCGGCTCTCCTGAATGGGACGGGATTCAATTTTTGTCAGATTAAATCCAAGGGAGGCAAAATTGGCAAGCACCCGATAGAGGGATCCTGTGGTATGGGGGATGGAGAACACCAGGCTGATTTTATCGGCGCTAGGCTCGATGTGCAGTTTACGGGAAATGGCGATAAACCGAGTGCAGTTGTTTTTTTGGTTTTGGATGCTGTCCTCCAGAATGACGCACCCGTATTGCCTTGCTGCCTCTTTGGATGCGATGGCGGCTTTGGTGACATCGTTCCACTGGGATACCGTCTTAGCCGCTGTGGAGGTGCTGGCGTACTGGATGGGTTCCACCCCCAAGGAGGATAAAAAGGAGGAGCATTGACGCAGGGCCTGGGGATGGGAATAAACCTTTTGAATGGTACTTAGAGAAGCGCCGCCTGGCGCGCACAGGCAGTGATCGATGGGCATTTTGACGGCGCTGACAATGTAAAACTGATGGCGGATCAATAGGTCGTATACTTCGGTCACCGAACCGGCGGTGGAATTTTCCACAGGGATCACACCATAATCGGCGTCGCCCTTTTGAATGGCGTCAAACACGCTGCTAAACTGCGGGCAAAAGCTAAATTGCGCATCCTGAAACATCTGTGCAGCGGCGGCATGGGAATAACTGCCTGCTTCGCCGTAGCAAGCCACCCGAGCTCCGTGGACATGTTCCAACGGCTTACGGTCGGCCCCATCAACCAGATGCTTGAGGGGAGCGCCGCCGCCTAATAGATTGTGTTGCAAGGAACGAGAAACATCCATCATGGTCTGAAAGACAATTTTGGCGCTGGCACCTAAACTACCGGCCGCCTCTCCTACGTGATGGAGAACCTCCTCTTCACGCTTGGCGTTAAAAACCGGTTGACCGGTTTTTTGTTT
>CALCVR010000164.1 GCA_937905915.1 uncultured Eubacteriaceae bacterium | reverse complement strand
AATGGCGCGGATGTGGCTGCCGATGTGGATGCCGTGACAAAGAAGGATTTGACGGCATATCGCTCCGGCCAAAACCAGAGGGGCGGTAAGACGGCCGGAGAAATGCCCCCCTCCTGTTACGTCGTTAAAGCCGCTGTACCGCACATGGCCGGTGTAGTCGGCATGGGAGGGACGAGGCAGCTGCATGAGGTTTTTATAATCGCCGGAACGGGTGTCCTTATTGCGGATGAGGGCGGCCAAAGGCGCGCCGGTGGTGCGGCTATTTAACATGCCGGAGAGTATTTCCGGCTGGTCTGGCTCCTTACGGGCGGTGGAGGTCAGGTCCTGACCGGGAGCACGGCGTTTCATCTGCATGAGCACCGCCTCCATGTCGATGGGATAACCGGCCGGAAGGCCGTCCAGCACCATGCCGATGCCTCCGCCATGACTTTCGCCAAAAATTTGGATATGGATCAAATTGCCCCAGGATGATGACAAGTGTATTTCCTCCTTACGGATTGAATTGGATTTGACCGCCTAACCTTTTGAAATCCTCAAAAAAGGCGGGATAGGATTTATTTACAGCCTCCGCTCCTAGGATAGTCACCGGGGAAGAGGCGTTCAGTGCCGCGATGGCCGCCGCCATGACGATGCGATGATCTCCGGCGCCGTCCACCTGTCCGCCCGAAAAAGCAGGGATGCCGCGGATCACAAGACCGTCGTGAAACTCACGGCAATAGCCGCCTAAGGCTGTGATAAGGGCCTTCGTAGTGGCAAGACGGTCGCTCTCTTTGATGCGCAGACGCGCCGCGCCGCTGATGCGGGTTTCACCACTTGACAATGCAGCCGTCACCGCTAAAATAGGGACTAAATCGGGGATATGGGATGCGTCGATTTCTTGATGGCACAAAAACTTTTTGCGGCAGGTCACTTCGCCTTTGGACCAAGAGACCAAAGCGCCATATCGAGTAAACAAATGGGCGGCTTCCCGATCTCCTTGGGTGGAGAGGGGAAGAAGCCCTTTTAAAGTGATGTCCCCGCCTAAGGCGCCGGCCGCCAGGAAAAAGGCGGCTTGAGACCAGTCGGCCTCCACCTGGATGTTTGCAGGCTGATAATGCTGTCCGCCGGGGATGCGGTATTCGTCCGGCAGACATTCCACCGTGATTCCAAACTGAGACAGGACGTGAAGGGTCATCTCCACATATCCGGCAGACTGGAGGGGCGTGGTCAGAACAATACGGCTTTCCCCATCCAAGAGAGGGAGGGCGTACAAAAGTCCGGTGATGAATTGGGAACTGATATCACCAGGAAAAGAAAAAGTCCCAGGCTGTAATTTCCCCCCAATATGCAGAGGAAGTCCCCCTTTTGTGCTACATTGTACACCACAAGGGGGGAGACAATCAAGATAAATGCCGATGGGACGCTCCGGAAGCCTCCCACGCCCTACAAATTTCGCCGTGACGCCGCCGGCCGCCGCCACAGGAATGAGAAACCGCAAAGTGGAACCCGATTCCAGGCAGTCGATGACGGCGTCGCGGCGGGAGAAGGTGTTCGATCCATCAACCGTCAGCGTGTCCCCATCTAGAGAAGCGACTGCGCCCAGGGCTTGGATGGCCTCCAAGGTGGCGGAGATGTCGTCGGAAAGAGCGATGGGGGAAATGGTGCTGATTCCTTTACACAGCGCCGCCCCTAAGATGGCGCGGTGGGCGGCCGACTTGGAAGGGGGAGGGGTGAGAGTGCCTTCCAACCGGCCTGGATAAACGGTCACGCTACTCATCGGGAGGCACCTCCCAGCACAAATCTCGTCCATTGGGATTGGGGGACGGGATGGACAAAGGCATCCCCAATGGTTTTCAGGGCCACAAAATTGACGATGCTGCCCAGTCTCTTTTTGTCGCTGAGGGCATATTGCGCCAAGGTTTCCAGAGGAGCGGCATCGGATGTGGGAAGATGATATTTTTGCAGCAAAGCGGAAATGCGCTCGGCAGTGCCGCCTGGGGTGATGCCCAACGTCTCGCCGGCGCGGGAGGCCAGCACCATGCCGATCCCCACAGCTTCTCCATGGGACAATCCCTCGTAATGGTAGTATTTCTCCAAGGCATGACCCAATGTGTGACCAAAATTTAAAAGCATGCGTTCCCCGGACTCCCGTTCGTCTCGTTCCACTACGCCGCATTTGATGCGGATGCACTGGGAGATCATGTCGGGGAGAAAGTCAGAGGAGTTTTGCCTTTCCAGTTGTTCAAAAAGAGTAAGGCTTTTGATGCAACCGTATTTAATGGCTTCCGCCATACCGTCGGCAAAAAAGTGAGGGGTCAAGGTGGAGAGAGTTTGGATATCGCACAGCACCAAGGCGGGATTCCAAAAAGCGCCTACTAGGTTTTTGCCTTCATCGATATCGATGGCGGTTTTCCCCCCCACTGATGAGTCAATCTGGGAAAGCAGCGTAGTGGGGATTTGAATGTAACGGATGCCGCGCATATAGCTGGCGGCGGCAAAGCCGCACATGTCCCCTGTGACGCCGCCGCCTAAAGCGATGGCGATATCGGTGCGGGTAAGGCCCGCCTTAGCGAAAGCCTTGTACATTTGCGCCACCGTCCCTAAGCGTTTGGAGGATTCCCCGGCCGGAAAGATCATGGAGGAGACTATGATTCCCTCCGCCTCCAAAGAGCGTTGTACGGCGTTCAGATACAAGGGAGCTACATTGGAGTCGGTGACGATGACGGCACGTTCCGGTTTCCCATCCAAATGGGAGAGAATCAAGGAACCTGCCTGGGAAAGAAGGTCAAAGTCAATTAAAATGCTGTAAGGGGAGGAGGCGTGAACCATTAAAGAATCCATATTATCCGTAGGTCTCCTTTCGCTTGCGGCTGTTTCGCAGGGCGGCGGTGAGGGACTCCTGATCCCTTGAGGCCACAGCCTGCCGCATCCGGGTTAAATTTTCAATGAGAAAATCAATTTCCGTGGTGAGGGCCTCGCTGTTTTGTATAAACAATTCCGGCCATAAATTTTCATTGATGCGGGCCACGCGGGATACATCTAAGTAACTGCCGGCGCTGTATCCTACATGCATGGGACAGGTAGGGGAATTGACGTAGGCCGCCGCCAGAACATGGGGAAGCTGGGAGGTATAGGCGATGCGGCGGTCATGATCCTCCGGGGTGGTCAGTACCACCCGCCCGCACCCAATGGATAAAACCAGTTCCTGGATGACCTCCACAGCATTGCCGTAGCCATCGGATGGTGTCAGCACATAGCTGGCCCCGTCAAACAAGTCCCCCTTGGCGGCTTCAAATCCATATTGTTCCCGTCCGGCCATAGGATGGCCGCCGACAAAATAGAAACCGGCCTCTTTCGCTACTGGGATAAGGGGATCACAGATGCTTTTCTTGACGCCGCATACATCAGTGACCACCGTCCCCTTTTGGATGAGAGAGGCGTTTTGCCGCACAAATTCGATGCATTGAGAGGGATAAAGGGCAACAAAAATCAAGTCGGACTGCTCCAAGGCATGAAGGCCGATGTCGTGATGAATGGCGCCGTCCGCCAGCGCCTGGTCCAGTACCTTGGGATCCCGATCAATGCCAAAAACCGTATGATGGGTTCGGGAAGAGATAGCCTTGGCCAAGGATCCTCCGATCAGCCCCAGGCCTACAATGGTGATGTTCATGTTAAGATCCTCGGCTTATAAGGCTTTCAAGGCCTGATGGGTGGCGTTTAACTTTTTGGCCAATGCGTCGAATTCATCGGGAGTCAGGCATTGGGCGCCGTCCGACAACGCCTTGGCGGGATTATT
>CALCVR010000163.1 GCA_937905915.1 uncultured Eubacteriaceae bacterium | reverse complement strand
TGCTCGATTTGATTTAAGGAGGACTATAAAATGAAAAAAGCGATTGCTGTGTTGTGCCTTTTGGCACTTTTGACTACATCATTGGCAGCCTGCGGAAAAAAGGACGGAGGTGATGCCTCCGGCGGAACTCAGAGCGGCACAAGCGTTTCTGATTCGGCTTCTGGATCCGGATCCGGTTCGGGTTCCGGTGCAGATGGAGCCACAGGGGATGCTTCCGGCAGTGGAAACGCATCCGGCTCTCAAGACGGTACGATTCCTAGTGACAATACAAACCCCAATTTGACAACCGATAGCACCAGCCATGTTACCGAAGCGGAAAAAGCGCCTTCTGTCAATCTGAAGCCCGAAAATATGAATTTAGACATAGAAGCCATTTGCAGTGCAGCCGATTCGGAGTATATTTATTATATCTCCCGGGATGACCAACATATCTATCGCGTCAAACACGACGGGTCGGATAAAAAAGAGATTGTCACTGATGAGTGCAGCTGGGTAGGCGTAAACAAGGATGGCAATATCGAATACTGCACCAATTATGACGCCAAAGTCGGCGCCGACAGCACCTACTTTACCGTGGATAAAAACGGCGAAAACAAGGTGGATAACAAAGAAGTTGTACTGGATATCTTCCCAATTCCAGATGTTAAGGGCAAGGACGGCCGCACCTATTATCTGCTGACCACCAACGACGTTATGACAGCGGAAAAGTCCTTGAACCCCGGCATTTATTCCTGTGCTGACGGCGAAGATAAGATCAACGACGGCAAGATGGTTGTAGAAGGCATTGTGGACTCCTTCTGCGTCATCGACGATTATGTAGTGACTTCCATCACCACTAAGGATGGATCCCATCTGTACCGTACCAATTTGGACGGCAGCAATACTGTGAAACTGATGGATGAACGTGCTATGTATCTTTCCAGTTCGGGGGAACGAGTATATTTCATCAATTCTACCGACAGCAAGATTTATAGCCTGTCCATCGACGAGATCAAAGCTGCAAAATAAATTTGCATGGAATACGCCAAAAATCCGCTTTCTCTTGTGGGAAAGCGGATTTTTTATGAGATGATCTTTCGGAAAGACAGAGTTGTGCTTGGGGGTAGTTTGTGGTATATTAATGGGTAACGCTTGGGGATTTGGACGAATATCCCGAAGTTATGGAACATCAAGTGATAAAAGCGCTTGTTGAGGAGGTCATATCTGTGCCCATTAAAATCGCGGGAAATCTGCCTGCACGAAAAGTTCTAAAATCGGAAAATATCTTTGTGATGGACCAGGAGCGCGCAACAAAACAGGATATCCGTCCCTTGCGCATTTTGATTCTCAACTTGATGCCGGATAAAATCAAAACGGAAACCCAGCTGTTGCGGCTTTTAAGCAATAGCCCCCTTCAGGTGGAAGTGGACTTGCTTCAAGCGGCTACTCATGTGTCCAAAAACACGCCTGCCCAACATCTGTTGGACTTTTATAAAACCTATGACGACATCAAGGACTTGCGCTATGACGGCATGATTATCACCGGAGCCCCGGTGGAACATCTGCCTTATGAGGAAGTCAATTATTGGCCGGAATTGTGCACCATTATGGAGTGGTCAAAGAGACATGTATTTTCCACCCTTCATATCTGCTGGGGTGCTCAAGCGGGACTTTATTATCACTACGGCATCCCGAAATACGCTATGGAAAAAAAGCTGTCAGGGGTATTTCATCATCGCCTTTGCGTCCACAACCATCCTTTGACCAGGGGGTTTGACGAGGTCTTTATGGCCCCCCATTCCCGATATGCCGAGGTGCGCCGCCAGGATGTGGATAAGGTGGGAAATCTCCAAGTGTTGGCCGAGTCCAATGCCGCTGGTATTTATTTGGTAGCGTCTAAGGACGGCCGGCAGATTTTTGTCACCGGCCACTGTGAATATGACCGAGACACTTTGGCCAATGAATATACCCGTGATGTGGCCAAGGGAATCCATCCGGAAATCCCCTACAATTACTTCCCGGATAACAACCCGGAGGGCATCCCCATTATCAATTGGCGCAGCCACGCCCATTTGCTTTTTTCCAATTGGCTCAACTATTTTGTGTATCAGCGCACTCCTTATGATTTAGAAGGCCATAATTTAGAGGAAGTCCCTCAAGACGAAGAGGATGTTTAACGATAGAAAAACTCCCTGTCCTATTGCTGGATAGGGTGTTTTTTTACATGGTACAACCAATTTTCAAAATCCATGACGGCGGATAGGCCGTATCCCCGGAGAAAGAGATAGGAACCCCTCCCGTATCCAGCCTGCCGGATACGGGAGGGGTTTTGTTTGAAAAAGAGATCGGTGGATCATCTCTTATGCACCCCTCTGCGCAAAAGAGATTGTCCACCGATGGTTGTTACCGGATTGCCGCACCGGTCGTACGGGCAGAGCCCGTGGCCATGTCGCGCCCCAAAGCTGAAGGGCTCATAGGAACAGAGTTCCCGCGAGGGAGAGCTGATGTGGTTTACCGCGTTACAGGGGCAGAGCCCGTGGCCATGTCGCGTCCCAAGGCTGAAGGGCTCATAGGAACAGGGTTCCCGCGAGGGAGAGCTGATGTGGTTTGCCGCATTACAGGGGCAGAGCCCGTGGCCATGTCGCGTCCCAAGGCTGAAGGGCTCATGGGAACAGAGTTCCCGCGAGGAAGAGCTGATGTGATTTACCGCGTTACAGGGGCAGAACCCGTGGCCACATTGCTCCCAAAAGCGGGCAATCCCCGCAGCTACACCGTGCTTCAAAATCGAAAAGATTCTTAGTGGATAGATCCCGCGAGCAAGCTGTTTGAAACATTAGCCACAATAATACGGATAAACGATGAGTCCGTGAAGGATACACAGCCTTGGAGAAAAGACGTCTTAATAAGCGAAAACGTCATTTTTCGTCATGTCCTTTTTTCATTTTACACTTATTTTTCCACTTTGTCTATGGTGGAATGGCTGGGATAATGATTGATTTTGCATAGGGAGCATGGTATACTTTTAACAATTGTATTTTCGACATGAAACAAGGAGGAGTCGGTTTGAAACAACTTCCAAAAACCTATGAGCCTCAGGAAGTAGAGGATCGCATCTACGACCGATGGATCAAAGGAAATTATTTTCACGCTACGATAGATCCCGAAAAGAAACCATATACCATCGTCATCCCGCCTCCCAACATCACCGGCCAACTGCATATGGGACATGCTTTGGATGAAACCATTCAGGATATCCTCATCCGGTGGCGCCGGATGCAGGGATATTCGGCCTTATGGCTGCCCGGCACCGACCATGCGTCCATCGCCACCGAGGCAAAGATCGTGGCCAAGATGGCGGAGGAAGGCGTCACCAAGGAGGATATCGGCCGGGACGGCTTCTTGGAACGGGCCTGGGACTGGAAAAAGACCTACGGCGGCCGCATTGTGGAGCAGCTTAAGAAGCTAGGCTCCTCCTGCGATTGGGAGCGGGAACGCTTTACCCTGGACGAAGGATGCTCCAAAGCAGTCAATGAGGTGTTTAACCGTCTCTATGAAAAGGGCCTTATTTATCGTGGAGAGCGCATCATCAACTGGTGCCCCCATTGCTGCACTTCCATCTCCGACGCGGAGGTAGAGTATTCGGAAAAGGACGGCAGCTTCTGGCATCTGCGCTATCCGCTGAGCGACGGCAGCGGCTATGTGGAATTGGCCACCACCCGTCCGGAAACCATGCTGGGCGATACGGCTGTGGCCGTCCATCCCGACGATCCCCGGTACCAGCATCTCATCGGC
>CALCVR010000162.1 GCA_937905915.1 uncultured Eubacteriaceae bacterium | reverse complement strand
AACAGGTTGGTGGAAAAATCTCCGCAAACCTGTTTTTTCTTTTTTGTTTTACAAATTGTAAAGAATAAAATGAAAATATAAGTACTACAAGTATATAAATTGATATTTATTACATATAGTTTGCAAAAGCCCCTTTTACTGACCTGTTAAAACAATATATACTATACAATTTGTATATTCAACAAAATACAAACTGAACCAACATCATATAAAGAAAGGTGCCGCCGAAGATACTGATCAGATTATTGTGCTTCCATAAATGAAGTAAGACAACCGTCACAATAGCGATGAGTTCAGGGATGCCGTAAGGGTACGAAAGAGGAGTGACGTTTCGAAAACAGTACACCACCAGCATGGCGATAATGGCGGCCGGTAGATACACTCCTAAATACAATACCTTGCGGGAAGGCTTTTGTTTGCCTCCAAAAATAAGGAAAGGGCACAGCCTCATAAGAAAGGTAAGACCGGCCATAATGGCAATGGAAATGAGGGACTGAGAAAGGGTCATAGTCATACCTGGGACGCTCCTTCCACCTTTTTCTGAAATGCCAGGAGTAGAATTACTATGGCTGCCATAGCGGGGATCAGCATGTTGTCAGCCCCAAACAGCAGCAGCGCCAATAAAGTGCATCCCAGGCCGAACAGAGCGGGAAGATGGGTTTTGCTCTGCTGCCACTGATCCACAAAGGTGACGATAAACAGGGCAGTCATGGCAAAATCCACCCCTTTGTAATTAAATTTGAGCAGCTCGCCGGTGGCGTTTCCCAATGTCCCGCCTAGGATCCAATAACAGTGGTTTAACAGGGCCAACTGAAAATAAAAGGTTTTGCGATCCACGTCGCCCGGTACTACCACGTGGTTGAGCAGGGCATAGGTTTCATCGGTGAGGGCAAAGATCATATACCATTTGCGCCATCCCATATCTTTAAATTTATCGATCATGGAGATGCCATATAAAATATGGCGGGAGTTGACGATGATGGTAAAAAGGGCGATGGTCAAAAAAGAAGCTCCGGCCCCCATAAGATCCACCGCTAAGAATTGGAGAGAACCAGAATAGACCGTGGCGCTGGTGAGAGCGGCGAAGCCGGGATTGTATCCAATCTGGTTGTACATAAGGCCAAAGGCAAAACCAGCGGCCAAATAACCGGTCAGTACCGGCAGAGTCGCCTTGATGGCATAGGCAAGGGATTTGTGCTTTCTCATGGGGATCCACCTCAAAGTTTAAGAAAATGTAAAAACCGCAGAAATAGTATACCATAATTCGACAGGGATCGCAAAAAGTTCCTTTTGCTACATGGCGATGAAAAAGCCAGCGCCTTAAAAAGACGCTGGCTTTTATCTTGTCATTTAAGATATTTTATTTAGCGAGATCTCCTTGATACGCCTGCGCGGGACGACGTTTATGCTCGGTGCGGGCGTGGGCTGCCTTGATCTTGGATACCGCTTCGGGATCCCCAGTGCCATGAAGGATGAACTCATCAATTTGAGCGTAGGTGACGCCCATTTCAGCTTCATCGGTCTGTCCCTCAAACAGTCCAGCCGAAGGGGCTTTGGTGATGATATTGCTGGGAGCGTCTAAGAAACGCAGGAATTCATAGATCTCGGTGACGGTTAAATCGAAAATTGGATTTAAATCATAGGCGCCGTCTCCCCATTTTGTGAAGTATCCCATATAGGCCTCGCTGCGGTTGCCGGTGCCGGCCACCAGACAGCCCCGGCTTTGGGCGATGGTGTACAGTGTCGTCATACGAAGACGGGGAGCGATGTTGGCGCTTGCCTGGTCTGAAATGGAGGATACTTCTTGGACGGCCGCAGTAACGGCTGCCTTGGCTTCGCTCAAATCCACCTGGACGGTTTCAATGCCGAACTGCCGGGCTAAGTCCAAGCCGTCGTCCCGGTCTTCCCCAAAATTGCGCTTGGACTGGCAGGGCATGATGACGCCCAACACATTGTCACAAGCCTTTTTGCACAAGATGCCTACCAAAGCACTGTCCTTCCCGCCGCTGTTGCCAAACACAATGCCCTTGGCGCCGGACTCCTTCAAAAGCCCTTGAATGAAAGCCACTCGCTTTTCCAACTCTTTTGCATAATTTCTCACAGGAATCCCCTCCATAGAGTTTTAAATATCTTCTGCTTTTCTTTAGTATACACCAATCTTTCCCCCTGGAAAAGGCGTTGACTCCTTTTAGAATAAAACTTTTTTAGCGCTTCCAAAGGAAACAAAAAGATGCATGATGGCGCGCATTGCAAAAAATCCAAAAAACGTGTATGATAAGAAACAATTAAAATTACAAGACCAAAAAATGAGCGGCTGGGCTATAAACATCCCGGTTTTTCATGCATCATCCAAGGGGGGCTTTCCTGTGTCGATTGCGCAGCTATTTCAGACAAAATCCACTGTTTTTTCCTTTGAAGTTTTTCCGCCTAAACGGACCAGTCCAATTGAAACCATTTATCAAACTCTGGATGAGCTTCAAGTACTACATCCCGATTTTATCAGCGTCACTTATGGGGCAGGAGGAAATTTAGCCGATAATTCTACTTGTGAAATTGCATCCATTATTAAGAATCAGTATCACATTGAACCTTTGGCCCACTTGACCTGTGTCAACAGCACCAAAGAGGAGATCCTTGAGGTACTGGGACGGCTGAAGCAGAACGGCATTGAAAATATTCTGGCCCTCCGAGGGGATATTTCTCCCGACCGTCCTCCTAAAACCGATTTCGCCCATGCCAGCGATTTGATTTCCTTTGTCAAGCAGCAGGGAGGGTTCCATGTATCCGGCGCCTGCTATCCAGAGGGGCACACCGAGTGCGACAGTTTGATTGAGGATGTGCTCAATCTGCGAAAAAAAGTGGATGCCGGTGCGGAACATTTGGTTAGCCAGCTGTTCTTTGACAATGACTCCTTTTACCGTTTTGTAGAGCGAGCGCGCATTGCCGGCATCCAAGTCCCCATTGAAGCGGGCATTATGCCGGTAGTCAACAAAAAACAGATTGAACGCATGGTTTCCCTCTGCGGCGCCAGCCTTCCCCCTAAGTTTACCAAAGTTATGAGCCGGTATGAACACAGTCCCGAAGCGCTGCGGGATGCCGGCATTGCCTACGCCATTGACCAGATTGTGGATCTGGTTTCCAATAACGTCCAGGGGATTCATCTTTACACCATGAACAACCCTTATGTAGCCCGCCGCATTTCGGAGAGCGTATCCTCCCTTTTGCAGGCGTAATGGAAATCTGGGGAAAGAGGTGGATTCATGAACTGGGACTCCATTGACCGGAGAGAAATATTGCGGTATTTGGGGTACGGCCAAAAGGTGCCTGATACGGCTACATCTGAGAAGGTGGAGCAATGCCTCAAGGAGCTGGGGGACGCGGTGCATCCGATGAGCCGTTGGGCTGTATTTGATATCGTACATGGGTTGGATAAAGTAAAATTGCCCCAGTGCGATATGGAATTATCGGGACAGAGTATCGCCTCTCATTTGGAAGGATGCAGTAAGGCGGTGCTGTTGGCCGCCACCTTATCGGCTGGGGCCGATCGCTTAATCCGCTGTGCTCAGGTCTGCGACATGGCAAAAGGCCTTATCATGGATTGCTGTGCGACCGCCGCCATCGAAGCGGTATGCGACCAGGCGGAGGAGGATATCCGGACCCATTTTCCCGGTCAGTATTTTACCTTTCGGTTTAGCCCTGGGTATGGGGATCTGCCCATTACCCTGCAAAAGAGATTTTTGGCGGTGCTGGATGCGCCGCGGAAGCTGGGCCTATGCGCCACCGACAGGAGCCTTTTGACGCCCAGTAAATCGGTGACAGCAGTGATCGGCGTCAGCAATCATCCTGTTGCCCCTCAGAAACGGGGATGCGGGGCTTGTAATTTAAGGGAGACCTGTCAATTTCGGAAAAGAGGTGCTCATTGTGGAGTTTAAAACATTATTGGAGCGGGAATTTATTTTATTAGACGGCGCTATGGGCACCATGCTGCAACAAAAGGGGATGCAGCCAGGATCCATTCCGGAACTTCTCAACCTGCAAAAACCCCAGTGGATCCAGGAGATTCATGAATCCTATCTTCAGAGCGGCGCCAACATTGTGTACGCCAATACCTTTGGCGCCAACCGTTACAAGCTGGAAGGGACGGGGTATTCCGTCCAGGAGGTAATCGGTGCAGGCGTGTCCATTGCCAAGAGGGCGGCACAGAAGTTCGGCGGCCTGGCGGCCTTGGATCTAGGCCCAATTGGTCAATTGCTGGAGCCCACCGGCAGCTTATCCTTTGATGAGGCATATGAAATCTTTCGGGAACAGGTGGAGGCCGGACGAGATGCCGGCGCAGACTTGATCGTCATTGAAACCATCACCGATTTAAGCGAGGCCAGGGCGGCGGTGCTGGCTGCCAAAGAAAACAGCTGTCTGCCGGTGCTGTGTACCATGACGTTTGAACGGAATCTGCGCACCTTTACCGGATGCTGTCCCTCTTCTATGGCTTTGTGCCTTGAAGGTTTGGGTGTGGACGCACTGGGCATCAATTGTTCCTTAGGGCCGGATGAAATCGCACCCCTTGTGCAGGAACTGCTCCAGTGGACTGCCCTTCCTATTATTGCTAAACCGAATGCCGGCCTCCCGGACCCGGGAAGCAGTCACTACGATGTGTCTCCCGCCCAGTTTGCCGCCAGTATGGCAAAATTGGGGGAGATGGGGGTTAAAATCCTAGGCGGATGCTGCGGCACGATGCCGCAATACATTGGCGAGATGAAGGAGCGTTTGGCGTCGGTGTCATTTCACCGTCCAGCGGTATCCATCCCGGCGGCGGTATGCAGCGCCAGCCGTACAGTGCCCATCGACCGGGCTAGAATCATTGGAGAGCGCATCAACCCCACCGGCAAAAAGCTCTTCAAGGAGGCGCTTCGCCGTCAGGACGTGGACTATATCTTGACCCAAGCCCTTCAGGGAGCTGGAGCGGATATTCTGGATGTCAACGTGGGCCTCCCGGACATCGACGAGCGGCAGATGATGGTGCGCGCCGTCAAGGCGCTGCAAGGGGTGGTGGACGCGCCTTTGCAAATTGATTCCACCAAGGCCGATGTTTTGGAAGCGGCCCTCCGGGTATACCACGGCAAGGCCATTGTCAACTCGGTCAACGGGGAGGAAAAATCCCTGGATACCATTTTGCCGCTGGTCAAAAAATATGGGGCGGCAGTGGTGGGACTGACGT